>DATFVO010000028.1:0-4028 GCA_035260265.1 Methyloceanibacter sp. | reverse complement strand
GGTCACCATGGCTTCGTTCGGCATCGGCACCGCCTCGCATCTCGCCGGCGAGCTGTTCAAGCAGATGGCCGGCATCGACATGGTGCATGTCCCCTATCGCGGCGGCGCGCCTATGATCACCGACCTGCTCGGCGGCCAGGTACAGATCGGCTTTGATGTGATGGTCACCTCGCTGCCGCATGTGCGCACGGGTGCGCTGCGTGCGCTCGCAGTCGCCGGCAGCCGGCGTTTCGAGGCGCTGTCTGAGGTGCCGACGATTGCCGAGGCGTTGCCGGGATACGAGGCAAGGACCTGGGCCGGCGTAGGCGCGACCAAGGGTGCCCCCGCGGCCGTCATCGCACGCCTCGGTCGTGAGATCGGCGGCGTGCTTGCGGAGCGGACGATCAAGGCGCGGCTGGCCGATCTCGGCACGGTGCCGATGCCGCTCAATGCTCAGGAGTTTGCTGCCTTCATCGCCGCTGAATCCCAGAAGTGGGGGAAGGTCGTGCGGATCGCCAACATCGCGCCGCAATAACCGAGGCACTCGTCTTGCAGCTCGGCTTGCGTCGAACTGCGTGGGTCGCGGACGCCGCCACGATCAGTTGGGGACGATGAAAGCCGCTCTTAGAGCGGGTTGAGCGTCCACTCTTCCGCGCCTTCGGCCTTTCTCGCACCTATGCTTCGCAGAAGCCGCTCGGTCGTAAAGCGGTCCGAGCCGATGCCTTTTTCAAGCTGCCCGGTGGAACGGTATCCCCGCGTCGAACGGGGATCCCTCAACATCGCGCGCAGCGTTCTCTTCTGATTCCACTCTCGGAGCGCGGTGAGCATTCGCATCCTCCCAGCATTGACGGCAAAAACCGTATCCGAGGTGTTGCCGGTTGGGAGGCGTGACAAGTTGTCCTGTCAGATTAACTTTCAGTAATGATCGTTCGGTAGCGCCTGCCGACCCGAGGCGCGTGAAGGTCTCGCTTCCTGTGCACGGTCGCTATTGGGGCGAAGCGGACATGCACGGTCCTATGGCTTCGACCGCCTCAGTCGCTGATGACCCAAAGCGGACATAGGCGGGTCGCTTTTGCTGCGATGCACGGGTCCGCCAATGGAAAAAAGGGCCCTCGACGGTCGCTTTTGGAGGCGAACTGAGACGACCCCGGAGGCACTGCCGTGCCCCCTAATTCCGAAGCTTTTGTCCGCCGACAGCGGAACTTCTTGAACCTTGGCGCGTTGCGGTCGCTGGTGAGGGCTTCCGTCTATGCCAAACGATGAAACGCGGAGTGAGCGCTATCGTCGCTTCGCGAGGGAGGGTCTGCGGGTCGCGAATACAATGCCAAGCGGGGAAGGGCGGACCACCCTGTTAGAGATGGTCCTAGTCTGGCATCGGCTTGCGGACCAACAGCAGGTCCAGCCCAAGGACGAGGACAAGTAAGCCACCCGAGATCGTTGCAGCCTCCAACACTGTGTCACCCGGCAGGGAAGAGAAAACCTAATCTGGACTTGTCCTAATTTAGTTCCCGGCACGACTGTAGACATCGGCGCACAACCCGCCTTAGCCTCTATCGGGCTAGGAAAGACGGCCCGTGATTCCCTCCGTCATTAGCCCCGAGCCCCGACGGTCCGCACCGCGTCGGGGCTCACCTATTGCGCATGAGAACGAAATCAGAAGCGTCGCCCACCCGACATGTGCGGTGCATTCGCGAAACGTCCCGCAAATGTGTGAGTTCCTAGTTTCCCGGCGTGATTGTCCAAAAGAAAGCCTCGCCGAAGCGGGGCTCAGTCCCAAGACACGGTATGTGGGAATCGTCAAAACCCCACATGTGTCCTAATTTGCAGAGAAGATTGCCGTAATTACGACAGGCGACTGATGCGCATCAATGTTTGGATTGTGTTTCTCTTCCTGGTCGCCCTCTTCGCCCTCACTCGATACCTGATGCGCGAGGATCACATGGAGGGCATGTGTGCCCATAATCCGATGGCAACTGGATGCGAAGATCGATAGATAAACGGCGAACCGGGACTTGCCACCCGCTACCGGTTAAGGCGGCGCAAATGCCCGGCACAATTCCTACCAAAAAAGGGACACTGCAAAGCTGTTACGATATTACGCCCTAAATTCTGCCGCCTGATTTGCTGAACAGGAGGAATAGCCATGAAAGAGGGCGACACACTCTTCGAAACTGGCATTGGCAAACTCGATAATGAATGGCTTTGGCGCGCCCGAGGCCACGAGCTGGAAAAATTTTGCCGCGCGCATGAACCGGATTGGCTGCCTCTTGACGTAGACGGCTGGCTCAGTGTCGGCCCCTACAAAACCAGACGTGCTGCCGAACGCGACCTTAAAGACTTCGAGAACGATTTTACGGAATTTCTCCAGGAAGAGATTCCCGGCTTGGAAATCAAAAAGCTCCCGACCCGCGCTCATTAAGCTCGAACCGAGTTATCGCCGCCATTCAAGGGCCGCTCCGGCACGTCCACCGGGCGGCATCTTTGGTTAAAGATCGCGCCCTGTTTACCGAAGCTCGCGGCCTCCGCCGCCTCACGATCAATCTGACAGACGTCGCTGCAATGGATAATCATCACTCTGATAAAGCCGTTGAATGTCGTCGCCATCGAAGCGTTCATCACCGACCTGCATCCAGGCCTCCAGCGCACGCACAGCAGGAAGTTCCTCGATGGCGAACCGGATCGCCTCCGCTGCGGTCGCAAAGCGGCGATAGCTTAGCCGCTGTCGTGGCCTGCCCTTGCGCTTGCCCATGAACAACTCGGCGGGTACGCCGTAGTCGAACGTTGCGATCTCGCGGTCGTCCGGCATGTGATGTTAACTGCTACAGATGCACGCCCAAGTCCTGTGACGCCCGAACATAGGACGCTCCTCGATCCTTGATGGGCCGGGCCGAAGCCCCGCGCAAGGGCGGGCTTCTCAAACTTTCTCGACGAAACTTGGTGATTTCCGCCGCGTTTGCCTTGGAAACCGAACGACTCTTGTACAATGAAGTTTTAGGTGGGCGCAGCCGTCCCTTTAGGCTATCGGCTACGCCGCAGGAGCGCGATCCGGTACGGGCTCAGAGCCCGCTGTGGAGGCTTATGGCAAGCAATATCAAAGCGACGTCTAAAGAAGATGTGTCGAAGAAGGAGCCACCCGAGACCGCGGCGGACACCCCGCTGCTCGATCTCTCCGACGCCGCGGTCAAAAAGCTCATCCGTTCCGCCAAGAAGCGCGGCTACGTGACCCATGATCAGATCAACTCGGTATTGCCCTCTGAGGAGGTCAATTCCGAGCAGATCGAGGACGTGCTGGCCATATTCAGCGAGATGGGCGTGAACGTGGTCGAGACCGAGGAAACCAGCGAAGAGGGCGAAGAGGCGCGCGAAGAGGCGGACGAGGAGGCCGAGAGCGAGGGTGGCGAGCTGGTCGAGGTCCAACAGAAGGTCCCCGCCAAGGTCGAGGCCAAGGAGCCAACCGAGCGCACCGATGATCCGGTGCGCATGTATCTGCGCGAAATGGGCTCGGTGGAGTTGCTCTCGCGCGAGGGCGAGATCGCGATTGCCAAGCGCATCGAGGCCGGCCGCGAAGCGATGATCGCCGGACTGTGCGAGAGTCCACTCACGTTCCAGGCCATCATCATTTGGCGCGACGAGCTCAACGAGGGCAAGGTCTTCCTGCGCGATATCATCGACCTCGAAGCGACCTATGCCGGGCCCGACGCCAAAGCGATGCCGGCGCCGGTGATCGGCCCCGACGGCCAGCCGATCGTGGCGGCGCGCCCGGCGCGCCGCCCGTTCCTGGCTCCCCGGTGCTGGCGCAGACGCCGGCGCCGCCGGCGGCGCCCACCGGCGCGACCCCGTTCAAGGGCGCGCCCGAGCGCGCCAACGGCGAGGATGGCGAGGGCGGCGAGCCCGCGCCCGGCGAAGGCGATTTCGACGACGACGATATGGAGAACTCGCTCTCGCTTGCCGCCATTGAGGCCGAGCTCAAGCCCAAGGTGGTCGAGACCTTCGACAACATCGCCAGCGAGTACAAGCGGCTGCGCCGCCTGCAGGACCAGGACATCGCG
>DATFVO010000027.1:0-3043 GCA_035260265.1 Methyloceanibacter sp. | reverse complement strand
GAAGCGGGGTTCTGTTCGCGGTCTTCCGCTTCTGAATTCTGGCCTCTGGCTTTCTGGCTAATGGACCTCGCTGTCAGCATGTCGGAAGGTAGGACATGATGCGGGTCTTACCGGCAGCTTGTCTGTTTGCGGCCCTCGCGTTCGCCACGCCTTCTTCTTACGGGGCAGAGAATGCCGCCGTCGCAAGCGTCGAGGCCGGGATTAATGCGGCAGGACTTGTTGCCGCTGGACCGAAGCCCTTTGTCGATATCGTCTGCCCAATCATGCAGCAACAAGCCGAGTCGCGAGGCTTGCCGCCCATGGCGTTCGTGCGGCTCATCTGGCGCGAGAGCCGCTTCAACCCAAGTGCCGTGAGCCCGAAGGGGGCGCAAGGGATCGCCCAGTTCATGCCGGGCACGGCAATCGATCGCGGGCTCGACGATCCGTTCGAGCCAAAGTCGGCAATCATGCATTCGGCGAGCCTGCTTGCCGACCTCTTGCGGGAGTTCGGCAATTTCGGCCTTGCTGCCGCGGCCTACAATGCAGGCGAAGAGCGCGTCAGGAACTGGCTCGCAGGGTATGGCGGCCTGCCTTTTGAGACCGAAGAATATGTCCAGTTCGTCACCGGACGCGCTGCCGGAGAATGGAAGCTCGCGGAGACCGATCTACCTGCGGCGCTCAAGGCGGAAGGCCAGGAAGTTCAGGACTCCTGCCGCAAGCTCGCGCCGCTCGTGGTACGCGCGGTCTATGAGACCGAGCCCCTGACCGCGAGCGGGGCCTGGCGGCCCTGGGGCGTGCACGTCTCGACGGCCTTCTCAAAGGCGAAGGCGCTTGCCGAGTTCGCCCGCATCAGAGGGCACTATGCATCAATCTTGGGGAATCAGGATCCCTTCGTCCTGCCTGAGCGGAACCTGAGCCGAGGGCGGGGCTACATGTATATGGTGCAGATTGGCGCCGACAGCCGCGGCGAGGCCGACACGCTCTGCAACAAACTCCGAGCAAGCGGCGGCGCCTGTATCGTGCAGAAAAACTAAGAACCAAAATTCGAAAACCTTTGATTGGGATCGATTGTCCCAGTGGCAATGCGCAAACCCTGGTGTAAGGTCGCGCGGCTGATGGGGCGGCACAAGCTCCACAGCAGATGCTTGGGGAGGTCTGGTGCTACAAATCTACGAGCTTCGAGCGGGCGAACTTAAGCCCCAGACGGGCCGGCCGAAGATCACCGAGGAGGCGGCTTGGATCGACCTGCTCAATCCGACCCAGCAGGAAGAGACGAAGGTCGAACGCGCACTCAAGATTGATGTCCCCACGCGCGAGGAGCAACAGGAAATCGAGGTGTCGAGCCGTCTCTATCAGGAGGCCGGCGCCTATTTCATGACGGCAACGCTGATCTATCAGCCCGAGCAGGGGGAGCCCAGAGCCACGCCGGTTACGTTCATTCTCGCCGGCCAGAGGCTCATCACGGTGCGCTACGCCGAGCCACGCGCTTTCTCCATCTATGTATCGCGCTGCAACCGGGCAGAGGGCAGCATCAAGAATGGCGCAGAGATTCTCATCGGGCTGATCGAGACTATCGTCGACCGCCTCGCCGATTTTATTGAGCGCATCCAGGCCGAGGTGGAAGGACTGTCCCATTCCATTTTCGAGCTCAAGGGCGGAACCGCCACGCGCCAGCGGCGCTTCGACGTTCTGCTGCGAGCAATCGGGCGCGAGGGAGAGATTTCCTCAAAGGCGCGCGATAGCGCTTATTCGCTCGGACGGTTGCTTACCTTTCTCGTGCATGCCGCCAATGAGCGGAATCTCGGTAAGCCTCTGCAAGCGCGCATAAGGACCGCGGCGCGTGACGTCACCTCGCTCACGGATCACATTACCTTCCTGTCGAACAAGATCATCTTCCTGCTGGACGCGACCCTCGGCATGATCAACATCCAGCAGAACGACATCATCAAGATCTTCTCGGTGGCAGCGGTGGTGTTCCTGCCACCAACACTGCTCGCCTCCATCTACGGCATGAATTTTCATCACATGCCGGAGCTCAACTGGATGTTCGGGTATCCTTTGGCTCTAATTCTGATGGTTCTTGCGGCGGTGTTGCCGTACTTTTATTTCAAACGCAGAGGCTGGCTCTAATTTGCGCTTGCATGTGTGGGCGAGTCTCGCCACATTCCTCATGCCCGCGTCGGGCGCGACGCAGTTTAAGCGTTCGAGGAGAATGTCTATGCGATTTGCAGTTCTTGGTTTTGCAGCTTCGGTAGCCGCGGCATTTGCGCTTCTGCCGGGCACGGCATCGGCAGGACCTGGGACCGTCGCCGAGCCGGCGCACGTTTCCGATGTCCAACCCGTCTACTACTGCACAAGGAGAGATTGGCGTCGCGGCCTGTGTGGCACACCAGGCACCTATGTGCGCGCGCCTTTCGCCGAGGTTGACACGCGTGGCGGCACATGGGTCGCTGCGCCCTTCGTCAGGGTTTATAGCGGGCGGTACGGTACGTGGGTGCGCGCGCCTTTCGTGAACCGCTGGGTTCCGCGCTAGTCGCAATCGCAGTTCAAGCTGATCTGAAGACAGGGCGCTAGATAGCGCCCTGGAGGAACCACCAGGCGAGCGAAGCTGCCGCGGTCAGCGGGAGCGTGCTCACGATTCCGAACCGCAACCCAAATAGGAGCAGAGCGGCCAGTATCGCGAGCATGAGAACCTCGACATTAAGGCTCGCGGGATCGGGTGTCCAAAGTCGGAGCGGCCCATGCCGCGTCGCGCTCACCGTGCCGAACAGGACGTGCAGCACAAACCAGAGGCTCACCGACGACCGCGGCCGTGACGCCGGCGAGAGCTCCGGCGAGGCGAGGATTGGAGCTTAGGCGCTCCACGTAGGGCGCTCCGGTGAAGATCCACAGGAAGCATGGCGCAAAGGTTGCCCAAAGCTTGAGCAGTGGGTTTGTCGGCGGCATTGGGAAGCTTCATCGCCGGCGCGCTGCTCGCCGATTCGGAATACCGCCATCAAATCGAGGCCGACATCGCGCCATTCGAAGGCTTGCTGCTTGCCGTGTTCTTCATCGCGGTGGGGAT
>DATFVO010000026.1:0-2766 GCA_035260265.1 Methyloceanibacter sp. | reverse complement strand
ATCCTCGCCGTCCAGCACGACCTCGGTGCCCGACCACTTGCCGAACAGCACGCGGTCGCCGCTCTTGATGTCGATGGGGATCAGCTTGCCGGCTTCGTCGCGGCCGCCCGGGCCGACGGCGACCACCTCGCCCTGCGAGGGATTCTCCTTGGCGGTGTCGGGGATGATGATGCCGCCCTTGGATTTCTCCTCGGCGTCGATGCGCTTCACGACTACGCGGTCGTGCAACGGACGGAACTTGGTCTTGGCCATACTCGATGTCCTCGTGAGGCGTTTTGGCGGGGCTTAAGTCTTTGACCGATCGGGTCTATTTGGTTGGGTGTTAGCACTCAATATAAATGAGTGCCAACGCGCACGGGAGATAAGGTCTGGCCCGGAACCTGTCAAGCCGGTCACGGTTTCGAAGCGCCCCAAGGTGCCATGTTCACTTTTTGTTCTTGACTGCGTAACGTAACTGGGGTACCGAAGGCGCACGATCCCCTGGTGCGCATGCAGCCACGCGTGCCAGAGGGTCGGGAGCCCTTGGTCGCGTGCGTTGATGGAAGCCCTCCGATTTGAGGATGGACTTTCGGCCCTGGTCCGGCACGACACGCTGGCCATTCTCGATTATCTGGCTCTCGCCGAACTTGCGGGCATTTCACCTCGGGCACACGGCTGGCTTCGAGGACGACTGGACAGCGAGCCGAGCAAGAAGGTCTGGGTCCGTAGGTTGGGAGAAAAGTCCTACGACGATATTGCCGCCTTATGGGCGACGCTCAAGGAGGGTGCCGCCAGAGAGATCGTAAGCTCTGTCCGAGCACCATTTCGTAATGAGGACGATGGTAGAGTCCTTAGTCTCGCGTTCGAAAGCGTTATCGAGCCGCTGGTCGTGCTCGGTCGTGGTCGTGTAGTCAGCCACATACGTTTCGAAATGCGGAACACCCTAGGGTCCGGCTTTGTCGAGAGAGCGGCTGTTGCGCTCGGCGCCTGCGGCGAATGGGACGACGCGCTCAGCATTCTTGATCAGGCTATTTCCGAGTACGCCATTCCACCCGTCAGCTTGGCAACCGAAACGTTGTTGTGGACACATGCTTACCTGCAGCACAAGACCGACACTGTCCTGCCCTTGCTCGCATCGAACCTATTCCACCCCGACCAAGGCCACGCCGTCGAAGTCAGGCTTTGGCGACTCTTCACCGATCAGATTCGCGCCGGCGCCAACTTCGATCTCCCGGTGCTCACGAAGCGGCATCAGTCATTTGGCTATGCCGAGGCAGCGGCGATGGCGATCGCAGCGCTGGAAGGAACCGAATCCGCGGAAGAAACCGTGGCCAAGTTGCGAGGCGTGCTCACTCCTCCCGCGACCAAGATCCCTTATGGAGGTCGCGGTGCGAAACGCGAGTGGGTCTCGGATGAGCTGACCCACGCTCGAATCTGCGTCGCTGCTCGCCGCAGAGATTATGCGAAGCTCGCAACCCTTGCCCAGGGCCAGTTTTCGCAGAGGTTTTTTTCTTGGCCCGCCGTCATAATCAATGCGCTCCTGGAGGAGGGCGACTGGCGCGGGGCCGCCGACTTCGCCGCGCGAGACGATCGGCCGGAGCAGCCCGCGATCGAGGGCTTCGAAGCCACGCGATTAGACGAATGCCTGCCGCTCATCCTGGCCACGGCAGCCGCCCGCGACGGTGACGACGCCGCGGCACGCGCGCATTTGGCCGAGCACCTCGCCAGGTCACGAGTGATCCGGAAGGCAGATCAAGAGCAGGGCGAGCCCAAAATGTCCGAGCCACTCGACACCGGCGCGGCTGCTCCCGGCCTGCGGGCCGCGACGCTTCTCGCCGGTGCCGCCGAAGGCGTGATACCGCGTCGCCTTCTGCCAGTGCTATTACCGGTCTTCCGCCCACGCCTGATCAAGCACAGCGCAGACAGCTAACCGCCCCAGCGCTGCAGCCCCCTTCATACGATCGATATTTCCCCTCCCATTGCTTGGGGACGAGCCCTGATGCGCCTCGGCATCTCGAGCGGACCAAGATGTTTCATCTACAAGTGTCGTTCCGTGCGTTCTTCCCCGCTGCCATCGGTCTCAGGAACATTTCTTATTCACCGCCCCACGCGCTGCAGCGCCCGCTCGTAGTACCCGAGATCGATATAGCGCTCGAGCGCGGCCGGCTTGCCGCCTTCGATCTCGGCGCGCAGCGCAAGCGCGTTGTTGAAGCCCTCGAGATCGAACTTGGCGTCGGGAGTGAAGCCGAAGCGGGGATCCATCAGGAGCTCGTAGGTGCGCTCCGCCTCCTTGGCCGATATCTTCAGCTTCCCCGTCAGCAGCGCCACGGCTCCCGCGTGGTTCGCGGGATCGCGGGTCCAGCGCAGCGCCTCGATGAAGGCCGCGATGTAGCGCTCGAGCAGCTCCGGATGCTCGCGCGCCCACGCCCGCATCACGAAGACGCCGCCGGCCTGGTAGGGCCCGAGCAGATCGATGGTGCGCCCCAGGCTCTTCATGCCGAGCGCTTCGGCCTGCACGGTGAAGGGCAGGTTGAGAATGGCCGCGGCGTTGTCCTTGCTCTCGACCATCGCCTTGAAGCGAAAGACGCCGGCGCCGACCGGCTTGACCGTGTAATCGGTGCCGGCCTTGAGCCCGTGCAAGCCTAAGATCTTCTTGGCCTGCAGCGCATAGGCGGTGTCGGGCGCGTCGACGACGAGGATACGGTCGCGCATGTCGGCGAAGGACTTGACCTCCGCCTGCACGAAGAACTCGTTCATGCCGCTGTCGCCGCCGGTGACGATCACGAC
>DATFVO010000025.1:0-2639 GCA_035260265.1 Methyloceanibacter sp. | reverse complement strand
CAGTAACTGCACCATTACCGCCGTGCCCTGCGGCGCGACGCCGGCCAAGCCCAAAGCGAACTGATGCTCCGACTCCTCACCCCGTCCCGCGAGGGAGGGAAACCGACGAGGCCTCAGCAAATTACCGATGAGAACCAAACGACTCTTCCCGACTGGGAGAGCGTCAAACACGACTTTGTCCATGGCGACTGGTCGCAAAGGCGCATCGCGCTGGCGCACGGCGTCAGCGGGCGGACGCTTGCCGCGCGCTCCGGAGCCATATTTTTCCCTGGCTTGTCCCAGCTTTGCACGCTCCGTTTACCGGCTGTTAACCATGCGGCCCGAAAGGTGATCGCGGCGGCTTTGAAAGCGTCGGCCAAGGTCTGATCATGGGGCAGCGAGAACTTGCATTGAAGAGGCGCGCCGGCCTCCCCATATCGAGACTTGCGATGACGGCAAGTACAGGTTGGTCGCTTCAACGCGGCATCTACCAGGCGCTGGCGAATTCTTCCGAGCTTGGCGCTCTCCTCGGCGGTACCCGCATCTATGACGATGCGCCGCATGCCGCGAGCTATCCCTTTATTACTCTCGGCCAAAGTCTGGTTCGCGACTGGAGTACGTGCACTGAGGACGGGGCCGAGCATCTGCTGACCCTGCATGTCTGGTCGCGCGCCGGCGGCAAGAAGCAGGTGCACGAGATCATCGAAGCGATCAAGTCGACCTTGCACGATCAGCCGCTGACGCTGGTCGATCACGACCTCGTCAATCTGCGCCACGAATTCTCTGAGGCGCGCCCCGACCCGGACGGCGATACCTATCATGGCATCGTGCGCTACCGCGCGGTGACCGAGCCCGCTGACGCCGTCGCAGCCTAGTCTCGACTTTCAAAGCAAAGGTCATTCCTCGACCTTCGCGGCCTTAGGTCGCGATGCACTTCCGCTTGCGCTATAGGAGGCTCTCCGAAACGCGAGCAGGAGTGACGCGAGACCAAATGGCACCTTGGACGACACTGACGGAACTTTTCGAGCGCCTCGCTGACCCTGGAGCGCACGCAGGGAATTTGCGCGAGGAGGAATTGCGGCTGGCGGCAGCAGCCTTGCTCGTACACGCCACGGCCATCGACGGAGAGGTTGCCCCAGAGGAGCGCCGCAAGCTCAAGGCTCTGTTGCAAACGCATTTCGGGCTCGGCGACGATGAAACGCGCCGGCTCATTCGCGAGGCGGAGGTCCGTGAGCACGACGCCGTCGATCTCTACCGGTTCACCAGCGTGCTTTGCGCCCAGCTCGACCAGGATGGCCGCAAGCAGATCATTGAGATGCTGTGGGAAATCGCCATGGCAGACCGCGTGGTGCACGAGTTCGAGTCGAACCTCGTTTGGCGGGTGGCTGAGCTGCTTGGGGTCTCGGCCCGCGATCGCGTACTATTGCGGAAGACGGTCGCAAGCCGGCTTGGCTTGGAGGCGGAGAGCTAGCTGCCACTGCCGGTCACCAAGGGCGGCAGCGTGGTGACGCTCGAGCCGTGGCAGGCTAGGGCCAAGGAGGTCGGTGTCGGCGATGCCTTCACCGTCACAGCCGGCTGCGACAAGCACTTTAAGACCTGCAAGGCGAAGTTCGACAACAGCGTGAACTTTCGGGGCTTCCCGCACGTAGCGGGGATCGACTTTCGCGCTCGCCGTGCCTGACCGCGGCGGCAAAAACGACGGCGGCAGCATGAATTGAAGCTATTAACTCGCGGGAACGGGGAAGCTACGGATCTCGGCGGCGACGTCGGGATGGCTCGCGGCAAGCGCTTGCGCATCGCCGAGCTCTACGTCTTCGGTGGGCACGACACCAGGCCACTTGCTGGCGCCAAGGAACCCAGGAGGCGTGAATGCTGAATCTTGCCTGGCTTCTCACCGGCGGCTTTGCCAAGGGTTACCGTACCCAGATCCTTGGGCCGACCACAGGAGGGGCATTTCCTCGGCGATACCGAGCCTTACGGCCGTGGTGCTTGACCTCGGCCTTCCCCTGCAAATGGGCCAAGTCCCACGTCTGGGTCAGCGCCGCACGATGCGACGGTGCCGGCAATTTCGAGGTCTTGGTGGATGACGATGGGCCGGGACTAACCGGGCCGGACCGGGCCAAGGCGGTCAAGCGAGGGCAGCGTCTCGATGAGACCAAGCCTGGGTCGGGGCTTGGGCTCTCGATCGTCGCCGACCTTGCTCATCTCTATAAAGGGCGCTTCGAGCTTGAGCCGTCGCCGCAAGGCGGCCTGCGCGCCCGCCTCAACCTGCCCGCGGCGTAACCCTCAAAAATCACCGTTTGTTAAGCGTCTTCTATGACAATTCGACTCAAACCGTGCGTCTTTGTCCGGCGCAAGGCTGGGGTTGTCCGCTCAGGA
The DNA here is from genome assembly GCA_035260265.1 of Methyloceanibacter sp. Classification (GTDB taxonomy): domain Bacteria; phylum Pseudomonadota; class Alphaproteobacteria; order Rhizobiales; family Methyloligellaceae; genus Methyloceanibacter. Next base: position 281 of record DATFVO010000025.1, on the reverse strand, counting down.
CAAAAGTCGATGGGAACAGCTCTTTTGCGCGCGGCGACCGTGGCAACGCTCGCTTTGGCACCGATTCTGGTTGCGGCTTGCGGATCGTACCAAGGCGGCGGTTTCCTCCTCGGAGCATTCTCGAGCCCCGTCAGTCGTAATCCGGACGCGAGCGCCCGCGTCCTTGTCTCCACGCCGGGAGATGGCGCCGTGATCGGCGGCATCGGCAATAGCTCAATCGGACGTCAGATGAGCACGAACGAGCGTGGAATTGCCGCCGACGCCGAGTTTCGAGCTCTTGA
>DATFVO010000024.1:0-3519 GCA_035260265.1 Methyloceanibacter sp. | reverse complement strand
CGGCAGCAACTGGCCGAGCACGCAATTGAATAAGGTCGACTTGCCCGAGCCGTTTGGCCCGATAATGCCGAGGATTTCGCCCTCCTCGACCTCGAAAGACACGTCGTTGACCGCGGTGATGCCGCCAAACGACTTCCGCAGATTGCTGACTTGAAGCACCGCGCTCATTGCTCAACCACCCTCGCGGATGCAGCGGTGCCCGGCCGGCGATTGAGCGCTTTGAGCACGCGCTCTAACAAGCCGATCACGCCGGCCGGGCAAAGCGGCATCAGCACCATGACCAGCGCGGCATACACCAAGAGGTAATAGCCCTCGGCGATGCGTGTCCATTCCGGCAGCAGCACCGAGACCAACGCGCCAACGAACGGGCCGAAGAAATATCCGCTGCCGCCCACAATCACCATGAGGAGGAGATCGAACGAGCGGTTCAATCCGAATGAGGCTGGCTCGAGGAACTGAACGAGGGGCGCGAACAAGGCGCCCGAAAGGCCGCCGAGGCTTGAGCCGATCGCGAACACCATCAAAGTGTAGCGACGGGTGTCGAGGCCGAGCGAAAGGGCGCGCACCGGGTTTTCGCGCAGCGCCACGAACGCGCGGCCCCACGGCGAGCGCACCATCCACCAGGTGGCGAGCGAGAGCGCGATCAAGACGCCCAGGCACAAGAAATAAAAATCGAGCGGCTTCGCGGTGGACCAGCCGAAGAACACCGGTCGCATGATACCGCTGATGCCGTAAATGCCGCCGGTCAGCCATTCCTCATTGCGCAGAACGAGGAACACCAGCGTCGTGAAAGCAAGCGTCACGAAGGCGAGATAGTGGTGCTGCACCCGCAGCGCGGGGTAGCCGAGCAACCAGCCGATCGCAAAAGACAGCGCCCCGGCGGCGACGAAGGCGAGCGCATACGGCACGCCAGCCTGGGTGAGCAGCGCCGTCGTATACGCACCGATGCCTATGAAGGCGCCTTGGGCGAGCGACACCTGGCCGGCATAGCCAAGCGTCAGGTTCAAGCCGATCGCAGCGATGGTGAGCACCGCCCAGAGCGACAGCAGATAGATCCCGAACGGCTTGAGGAAAAAGGGGGCGACGATCGCGAAGCCTGTCGCGACGACGATTGCAGCGGCGGCAAGCCGGTTCAAACCGTGCGCTCCTCGGCACGCCCGAACAGACCCTGCGGCCGCAGCAGAATGACCACGATGAGAATGAGCAACGGGAATGCGGCGCGATATTGCGAGGAGAGGTAAGCCGCGGAGAGATTGTCGAGGATGCCGACGATGACACCGCCGAGCACCGCGCCCCGCACCTGGTTGAAGCCGCCGATGATCGCGGCGACGAAGGCGGCGAGACCCAAAGTCTCACCGTTGGTGAACTTGGCGAGATAGATCGGGCTGATCAGGATCGAGGCGATCGCCACCAGCACGGCGTTGACCAGGAAGGTGTAGAGCACCATCCGCCTGACCGGAATGCCGAGGATGCGCGCCAGCGTCGGATTTTGCGCGGTCGCCTGCATGGAGCGGCCAAGCCGCGTCTTATTGAGCAGCAGGTTGAGTCCGACCACCGTCACGATCGCGACCGCAAGCACGACCAGGCTCTGCGCCGAGACTACCGCGCCCAACAGATTGACGTCGCCCTCCGCCACCAGCGCTGGAAACGGCTGCGCTTGCGAGCTGTAGAAATCCTTCACCGCCTCTTTCATGAACAGGGCGAGCGCGATGGTGGAGATCACGAGCGGCAGAACGCCGTGCCTGAGCATCGGATCGACGATCACGAACTTGAAGACGACGCCAAGCAGCAGGATCGACAGCGCAATGGCGATCAGGCAGGCCAGCCACAATGGAGCGCCGGCATTCATCGCCATCAGCACGAAGAAGGCCGGCAGCATCACGAATTCGCCCTGGGCGAAATTGATGGTCTGCGACGTCTGCCAGAGCAGGCTGAAACCGACAGCGACCAGCGCGTAGATCGCACCAGTGGCGAGTCCCGACAGCAAAAGCTGGAAGAAATGAACCATGGCGTCCGCCTCCGCGCGGCGTCCTATGCCGGACGGAATCCGTGGCGGTCTCCCTTACTTCACGCCGAGCTTCGGCAGCACCTCGACGATCTTCTGCTTGCCGTCGACGACCTCGCCGAGGAAGCTCTCGCGGTCGACGTCGCCGTTCTTGTCCCAGGTCGCTTCCATCAGGATGTTCGGCTCATCCTTCGGCGACACCGTGATGCCGTGGGCGGCCTCGGCAAAGGCCTTGCTGTCGAACTTGCCGATCTTTTCAGTCACAGCCTTGATGAAATAGATGCCCGTGTAGCCCTTGATGCCGTTGTGGTCGCACACATAATTGAAGCGTTTCTTGAAGCGCTCGGCGAACTGCTGCACGGCCGGAATCGGCGCATCGACGGTGAGGCCGACATGGCCTTTCACGCCGTTGGCGGCGCCTTGCGCGAGATCGATCACCTTCTGCCCGAGCAACGTGGTCTCGCCGATCAGCGGCACGTTGAGGCCCTGCTTCCTCGCCTCGCGGAGAAAACGCGCGCTCTCCTCCTCGTTGAGATAGACGAACACCGCATCGGCGTTCGCCGCCTTGACCTTGACCACATCGGCGGAGAAATCGGCTTGCCCGGCCTCGGTCGAAACGTCGGCGACGATCTTGATGTTGCGCGAATTCATTTCTTTGGTGAAGTTGTCGCGCCCGCCTTTCCCGAAGTCGTTGTTGACCCAGATCAGCGCCACGCTTTTCGCCTTGATGCCGTCACGCACGTAATTCGCGATCTTCGGCATGCTGAACTGTTGCCCGAACGAGGTGCGGAAGACGTACGGGTTGTTGCGCTGGGTGATCGTCGCTGCCTCGCCGCCGACGAGCTGCGGGATCTCAGCCTGCTGCGCCAGCACCATGGAGGTTAGCACTGAGCCCGAGAACACCGGGCCGAGGATCACATAAGGCTTGTTGTCGAGCACCTTCTGCACCTGCGAGCGTGCGATGCCCGCTTCGCTCTGCGTGTCGAGCAGCGGCATCTCGATCTTCTTGCCGAGGATCCCGCCCTTGGCGTTGATCTCCTCGACAGCGAGGATCATGCCATCGCGGAAATTGGTGCCGGAGACGGCGCCGGTGCCCGACAGTTCAAGGATGGCCGGCATGTAGACACTGTTCTGCGCCTTGGCCTGCTGGATGATGCCGAGGCCGACAACAAGAGCCGATGCAATGAGTCCGTGGCGAAGCATGAGAGATTTCCTCCTTGAAATCATTCGGTCCGTAAGCCGGACTTAGGTTTTGATCGGCGCCGCCTGGCGCTGGCGGTCGAACGATGGCGCCTGGGGTTCCGCCCGTCAATAACCAAGACGTTTGGAAAACGTAACCCGGTGTTATCTTTGCGGTGACCGCTAATGGGCACTGAGCAGCCGATCCGGGATGTCTGCTCGTCTGACGCTTCGCGGTCTCGTTGATCTCCTCCGCCCTTCGGTGCACGGCCTTGCGTCCTCACTGCGTCTCGTCGCACCGTGATCATGCCAGCGGACCTCCCGACCTTGCAACG
>DATFVO010000023.1:0-3510 GCA_035260265.1 Methyloceanibacter sp. | reverse complement strand
CGGCTCTTCTGCCGTGGCCAGAGTCACCGCTGCGGGAAACTTCTTGGCGATCTCTGCGGCGAAGCTCGGGCCTGAGAGGACTGCGACCACGACATCCGGCATGAGCTCGGCAACGATCTCCGAGGGAAGCTTGCCGGTTGCCTGCTCGATGCCCTTGGAGCAGATCACCACGGGCTTCCCGACGTGGGGCGCAAGCTCGCTTGCAATCTCGCGGAGGTTTTGCGTCGGCGTCACCAGCAGGACCATGTCGCGAGCGGCAACCTCGGCAAGCCGCGTGGTTGCCTTGATCGCCGGGTCGAGCTTGATCCCGGGCAGGTAGACTTCGTTCAGGTGCTTCTCGTTGATGTCGGCGGCGGTCTTGGGCTCATACGCCCAGATCAGCACGTCGCGGCGGGCGCGGTGCGCGGTGACGGCGAGCGCGGTTCCCCATGCGCCCGCTCCCACGATGCCGACCGATTGGAGTGCCATGCCCGCCTCGTCGCTCTCCATATGCCAGATTTCTTGTCCGAGCGCGAAGCGAGAGAATTCAAGCCTTAACGCCGGCACCGAGCGCCGGCGGCGCATCTGGATCGAGCGGCCAGCGGGCACGAGCGGGCGCCGAAAGATCGTCGGCAAGACCGCGCGCAAGACGCTCCGCGCCTGCCCATGCGATCATGACTGCATTGTCGGTGCAAAGCGCAGGCGGCGGCACGATGAGGCGGAAGCTGTGTTTCTGCGCGACCGCTTCGAGCGCGGCTGCAAGTCTCTTGTTGGCCGCGACACCGCCTGCGACGACGAGTGCGCGCTGCGTCTGCGCGCCGAGGCGCTCGACATAGAGTTCCATGGCGCGCGCCGTCCGGTCCCTGACGATGTCAGCGACGGCCTCCTGGAAGCTCGCGGCGAGATCGGCGATGTGCTTGTCGCTGAGCGGCGCGCGGGCGAGAGCCTCATGTCTGAGCGCGGTCTTGAGGCCTGCAAGGGAGAAATGCGGCTCGGTCCGCCCGAACATGGGGCGCGGCAGAGCGATGGCGGGACGGCCTCGCGCCGCGCAAGCCTCGACTGCTGGACCGCCGGGATAGCCAAGGCCGAGCAACTTGGCGGCCTTGTCGAACGCCTCACCCAGCGCATCGTCGAGCGTCGTGCCGAGCCGTTCATACGAACCGATATCCTCGACGATAAGCGTCTGGGTGTGGCCGCCAGAGACCAGCAGCAGCAAATACGGAAAAGCCAACTTGTCGGTGAGGCGCGCCGTCAGCGCATGCGCCTCGAGGTGGTTGATCGCGATGAACGGCAGACCGCGCCCCAGCGCGATTGCCTTTCCGGTGACCACACCCACGATCAGCCCGCCGATCAGCCCTGGGCCGGAGGCTGCTGCGACTCCATCGAGCGCATCGAAATCGAGGTCTGCCTCCGCGAGCGCCTGCTTTATTGCCACATCGAGCAGCTCGACATGAGCGCGGGCGGCGATCTCGGGCACCACGCCGCCATAGGCCGCGTGCAGATCGAGCTGCGAGCGGACGACGCTGGAAAGGATCTCGCCGCTTCCATCGGAGGCGCGGCGCACGACGGCGGCCGCGGTCTCGTCGCAGCTCGTCTCGATGCCGAGCAGGGTTAGAGGCTTGTCTTTAGTCGGCGGCGCCATGCTGCTTCTTAAGGCGCGGAGAGGATCGATTGAAGGGGGAGGCGAAAGGGGCCATTAATGCGTTGAACCGGCTCCGTCAAACCGAGGCAACTCAAGGAGTTAGCATTTGCCAGCCCGCCCCCTCCTAATCGGGACAAGAGGCAGTCCGCTCGCACTTTGGCAGGCGCGCCACGTCCGGGCACGCCTGACCGAGACGCATGGGCTTGCCGAGGGCGACGTTGATCTCAGCGTCATCACCACGTCAGGGGACCGCATCAAGGACAAGCCGCTGCGTGAGTTCGGCGGCAAGGGGCTGTTCACCAAAGAGATCGACGAGGCGCTGCTCCGCGGCGATGTCGCCATGGCGGTGCATTCGATGAAGGATCTGGAGACCGAGTTGCCCGCTGAGATTTGCATCACCGCGGTTCTGCCGCGCGCCGATGTGCGTGATGCGTTCATCAGCAACAAAGCGCCTTCGCTTGCCGAACTGCCGCAAGGTGCGGCGGTCGGCACCTCGTCGTTGCGGCGGCAAGCGCAAGTGAAGCGATCGCGTCCCGACCTGCGCGTCGTCGATTTTCGTGGCAATGTCGAGACGCGACTGCGCAAGCTCGATGAAGGCAAGGCCGACGCCACGCTTCTTGCTCTTGCCGGGCTCGAACGCTTAGGCCTCGAGTCGCATGCGACATGCATTCTCTCGACCGGCGAGATGCTGCCGGCAGTGGCGCAAGGCGCCATCTGCGTCACCTGCCGCAGCGACGATGTGAAGACGCGCGAGCTGCTTCAGACGCTCAATGACGAGCGCGCGGCAACGACCGTAGCTTGTGAGCGCGCATTCCTTGGTCGCCTCGACGGCTCGTGCAAGACGCCGATTGCGGGGCTCGCCGAGATCGAGGACGGCATCTTGCGCCTGCGCGGATTGATGCTCACGCCCGATGGCACGGAATCCTACGGCATCGAGGTGACCGGCCCGGCGGAGCACGCGACAAAGCTCGGCGCCGACGCAGGCGAGGAGCTTGTGGCCCGGGCGGGGCCAGAGTTCCTCGCGAAGCTCGCCTGATGCGCCTTCTCGTCACGAGGCCAGAGCCTGACGCGAGCCGCGAGGCCGAGGCGCTCGCCGCGCGCGGACATGAGGCGGTGCTCGCGCCGCTGCTCAAGATCGAGTTTGCCCCTGACGTGCCGCTCGATCTTGCCAGCGCGCAAGCGCTCATCGTCACGAGCCGCAACGCGCTGCGCGCACTCGCCACTCGCCGCGAGCTTGAAGATGCCCGCAAGCTTCCTGTGTTTGCCGTGGGCGAGGCAACCGCCCGCGCTGCGCGCGAGCTTGGCTTTGCCATCCTAGTGAGAGCCCCCGGAACTGCGGCAGGCCTGCCTGAATTGATCGGCGGCAAGCTCGATCCGAAGCGCGGATCGCTGCTGCAGCTTGCCGGCGAAAACCTCGCCTTCGACCTGAAAACGGCCCTTGAAGCCAAGGGGTTCACCCTGCACCAGCCTGTGCTATATCGGGCCGTCCCGGCCGAGCAGCTTCCGGCGCGAGTCTTGAGTCTGCTTAAGGCCGGCGAGCTCGACGGCGCGATCTTGTTATCGCCGCGCACGGCAAGAACTTTCGCCGCGCTCATCGACAAGCACGGCGCGGTAACGCAAGGGAGGCGTCTCGTTTGTTATTGCTTGTCCCAAGCGGTAGCAGAGGTCCTGGCTCCGCTTGGGTTTAGGGTGCGGGTCGCTTCCAAACCGCGCGAGGAAGATGTCCTTGCGCTCGTGGACTCCGAGGCGGCATCCTCTTAAGGCAATCTGCTGGAGATTGAAGGTTAAGCGTGATGGCAGATCCCTTCGGCGACCAGGACCAAGATTTTAGCGGCAAGGGCAAGCGCCCGGCGCAGACCATTGAGGGGACTGCGACGGAGATTTCGCTT
>DATFVO010000022.1:0-5631 GCA_035260265.1 Methyloceanibacter sp. | reverse complement strand
ACGCCGTCAGGCGTGGCCCAGGCGCTGATATAGGCGAAAAAGACCGGGATCGGCTTCACGAGCCTCACGTCGATCTGCTCGCCGGATTGCTTCACGGCTTGGATGTGACCGATGTCCCATCCGCCAGTGTCGCGCAGGATCCACTCCACCAGCGGCTCGATATTGTCCACGCGCACGCAGCCGGAGCTCTCGAAGCGCACGCTCCGCCCGAACAGGCTCTTGAGCGGCGTGTCGTGCATATAGACGCTATCCTTGTTGGGGAAGTTTATCTTCACGAAGCCGAGCGAGTTCTGGTCCCAGGGAAGCTGTCGGTACTGATAATTGTAAACCTCGGGGCCGAACCAATTGATTTGGTGCGAGTCGACCGGATTGCCGGCCGCGTCGAACGCCTCCATATGATAGGCAGCGAGCATGTCCTGGTTGCGGCGGGCAAACTCCTGGGCCTTGGGTACCAGGTCTTTGTAGATGATGCTCTTTGGCACGTACCAATAGGGATTGAAATTGACCTCTTGGATCTTGCTCGACAGCTCGGGCGTCGGACGCTCGGGCTTGCCCACCACCGTCGCATGGCGCTGCACCACCTGACCGTTCTCAACGGCCTCGGCTTGCGCCGCTGGAATATTGACCACGACGTAGCGGCTGCCCGTTGTCGGCGCCAAAGTCTGCAGGCGCTTCAGGCTGCCTTGGAGTTGAGCAAGCCTCGTCGTCGCCGGCACGTTCAGCGCCTCGATCGTAACTCTCGTGTCGACAGTGCCGGTCGGCGGCAGACCATGCCGGGCCTGGAACTTCTTGACCGCAGCGACAAGCGTCGCGTCGTACTCGTCCGGGATGCTCGAGCCGACGAGATCGCCAGAAATCTCGAGCCGCCGATGCAGCGTCACGATCTCAGGTCCGCGCTGGCCAGGCTTCATCACCATGGCAGGGACCATCGGCCAGCCGCCTTGAGCAACGATCGCCTGATAACGCGCAATCGCAGCCTTGGTCGCCTCGATGTTATGGGCGGCGAGCGTGGGCTGACCGAGCGCCGGATTGGTGATCCATGCGCGTGTAGCCTCGTCGCCCTCCTCAGGGGGAAGCTCGTCGCCATGGAACGCTTGCGATCCGGGCTGTTGCGGAGCGCGCGGGCCGCCTCCGAAGAAACCGCCGCCATTCCTGCCGCCGAAAAAGCCGCCGCCGGACCCGCCGGAATTGTCGTCTTGATAGCCGCCTTGGTAACCACCCTGATTCGGGTTGCCCTTGAGCCAAGAGAACAGGCCTGCGCTCGAGGGCTCGGCACTCATGATAAGAAGAGCCGCAGCGAGCCCTGTAGCGGCGAGGAGCGCCCCGCCTCTCACGCTATTCTGCCATTTCAGCATTAAGCCGCTCCCCCGTCCGTTGCGGCATCGTGTCCCGCGTTAACTATAGGCGCTTTGCCTTCGTCACTCTAGGGCCAATGAACCGCCAATTCCTTTTCAAATCGTCTAGGAACTTGGAAGTTTTGCGGTCCGGTTCTTTGGTAACGGGACGCGTCACACCGCCAGCGATACGAAAAATCTCCCTCGATTGCCGCCTTGACCGCACAGTTTCACACCTGTGCGGACGACTCTGTGGCCAAGGGTTATCTAGAGAATTGGGCTATTTTTGGCTGCGCCGATTGGGCCACGCAAAACGACGCAGCCCCGGAGGTGATCACCGGGGCTGCAAATGCTCAGGTTCTCGCCGCGAAGATTAGAGCTGGTAGCGGATCTGGTCGGTCCAGAAGCGCTCCAGCCGAATCAGCGCCTTGTTCAGCGTCTCGAGATCGTCCGCGCCGATGCCGCCCACCTGCTGTAACGACTTTAGCTGCCGCTGGTAGAGCCCGTTCACCACCTTACACACCTCCCGCCCTTTCTCGGTGAGGCGCACCCTGACCGACCGGCGGTCGTTGGTTGAGCGCTGATGGTGGATATAGCCGGCATCGACCAGCTTCTTTAGATTGTACGAGACGTTGGAGCCGAGATAGAGACCGCGGCTCGTGAGCTCGCCGGCCGTCAACTCGGCGTCGCCGATGTTGAACAGCAGCAAAGCCTGCACGCTGTTGACGTCGGAACGGCCAGAGCGTTCGAACTCGTCTTTGATAACATCAAGAAGCAATCGGTGAAGCCGCTCGACAAGCTTCAAGGAAACAAGATAGCGCCCCTTGAGATCTTCTGACTCAGTCGCGCCCGCATGCGTCCCTTTATTCAGGACTACACTCATCGCCTACCCTCGTTAGTTGTTGTTAATCCCCAACTTGGCGACGACTATAGGGGCGGCGCGCTAAAATCCGCTTAAGCGGCACGCTTAAGATTGGGTGAAATTCTAGGATTAAGTTTCAGTGATGTTATTGCGCGTTTTGAACCGAGTCTCAGAGACCTGGCGTGAGCTCTTCAAGCTCGAGCTCATTCTCGACCGGCGTGTCGAACATGCGCTCGATCGATTCGTCGCCTACCGCGGCGAGGCTTGCGGGTTGCCAGTCCGGTGCCCGCCCGCCGCCAGCGATTCGGGCAGAGATCCCCTCGCGGTAATCATGAGTCTCGATGAGGTGCGAGGCGAGACGAAATTCGAGCTTGAGGGCACTCAGAAGATCGAGCGACTTGCCGCGCTGCATCTGTCCCAAGGCGACTTTGAGGGACGTGGGCGACTTCTTGCGCAACTCGGCCGCCGTCTCGCGCGCAAATGTTTCGTACTCGCCGGTTTCTGCGTCGAGCTGCTCTAAGATCGTTTCGACCGAGGACGCAGAGAAGGCGCGATTGATAAGCGGCGTGTGGCGCACGAGCTCGCCCTCACCCGGATCGCGATGAAGCCCATCGAGCAACCGGTCAATTGGATGATTGTCACGCAGCGCATCTTTGATCACGCCGAAATGCGCTGATGGAACGCAGTGGCTCACGAGGCGCTGGCGATAAGCCTCGGCGGGGCCGATGATGCTTCCGGTCAGCGCGAGATAGACTCCGGTCCATCCGAGAAGACGAGGCAGAAAATAGGTGCCGCCGATGTCGGGGAGAAAACCGATGCCGACTTGTGGCATGCCAAAGCGATAGCCCTCCCCGGCAATACAATGCGTGCCATGCAGCGTGATGCCGACTCCACCACCGAGCACGAGTCCATTGATGAGAGGAACATTAGGCCTGACGAATTTCTCGAGCACCCACACATGCGCGTACGCCGCGCGGTAGAATTCCTTGATTGCGCCGAGCGTCCCTTGCTCAAGCCACTCATGCAGGACTTTGAGATCGCCGCCGCTCGAGAACACCGTGGGGTGGCTCGATTGCATGAACACGCCATAAATATGCGGCGCCGGGGTCCAGCGGCGGTAATGCTCGCTAAGAGCCTCGAACATTTCGAGGGTTAGCGCGTTTAACCGGGACGGCCGGCGGAGCGTCACCACGCCGGCGCGATCGATTTCCTCAAAGGTGATGCCGAGCGCTTCCGACACCATCAACGACTCTTGCTCGAACTTTTGCAAATGACGCCTCCCCTGGGCTGGCCTTGACAAGGCCTGCTCTGTCTTGAAAAGGCCCGCGGGCAGCTAGCACCCAATCGGGCAAATCACAAGCTTTGCAAGGAAAAGACTAAGGGCCGCATGATGTTTCGACCGATCGCCATCCTTGCGTTCGTCTGTCTTGTGGCATTCGTCGTCTATGCAAAGGCTGGGGGCGCAGGAGTTCCGCTGCCAGAGCGCAATCCTTTGCGGCCACACGGAGCCGCGGCCAGGGCTCCGGTGCTGCCTGGCGATCAGCCGACAGTTCCGTGGACCGATCAGGAGATCGCGGATGCCAGGGCTGAATGCACAAAGGCGCTCTCAGGTCTTGCGATTGAGTACGAGCCGCTCCAGCCCATCAAGCATGGCATCTGCGGTGCGCCGGCGCCGATCCTCGTCAGGTCGATCGGCAGCGACCCTAAGGTCGAGATCGATCCGCCAGCTACCGTTACGTGTCCGCTTGCTGCTGCGCTCAGCACATGGCTGAGCAAGACGGTGCAACCCGAGGCCAAGGCGGTGCTCTCGACGGAAGTGGTCAAGCTGCGCAACGCCACGTCCTATTCGTGCCGCAACCGCTATGGCGGCGCCAACACGCCGTTGAGCGAGCACGCGCTCGCCAACGCGCTCGATGTGTCGCAGTTCGTGTTCGCCTCGGGCGAGCACATCACCGTGCTTGAGAGCTGGCCGCCGCTCGTGACGACCCCGCCACCTCCTCCGGGCAATCCTCGTCGCGTTCCCGTGGCGAGCGCGCCGGTCAAGCCGGTGTCTCAGGTCCGACCAGCCGCACATGTGCGCCAAGTCGCCAAGATCAGGCTTGCTGAGGCGAAGATAAATCCCTTCGTGGCGCCGACCACCGTGATGATCGATGCAAAAACGAATCCCTTCGTGCTTCCTACGGCAACCGCCGAAGAGCCGCCGCCGTCCCCGGCCCCCGAGATGATGCCTCCTGAACACGCCGCTCCCGAAACGCAGTCGGCGCACGATGCGCGGAGCGAGTTCGTGAGGATGGTGCACGACGACGCCTGCCACACCTTCGGCACCACGCTTGGGCCAGAGGCCAACGACGCGCATAAGAACCATTTTCATCTGGACATGAAGGCGAGGCGCCACGCCGCCGTCTGCGAATAAGGCAACAAGCGTAAACGGCCTTTTCGCAGGCTGTTGGCGCCCTCCGCGCCGGAGTGCTAGCTTGCGCGCGCACGCAAAGTGAATAGCTATAGCGCGATGGCTTCTGCCAAGGACAAGACGGTCTCCCTACGCACCGAACGGGTGAAGCGCGCACGCGCCAAGGCGCCGGGCGCGACACAGCCCGGCTTCCCGGCGACCCGGCTCAGGAGGAACCGCAGGGCCGACTGGTCGCGCCGTTTGGTGCGGGGCGCGACGCTCACCACTGACGACCTGATCTGGCCGATTTTCGTGATCGAAGGCGAGCGCGTCCGCTCTACGGTCGCGGCGATGCCCGGCGTCGAGCGTCTGTCGATAGACCTCGCGGTCAGCGCCGCGGAAGAGGCAGCTTCGCTCGGGATCCCTGCGATCGCGCTTTTCCCCTACACAGAAGCCTCGCTGCGCGACAAGGAGGCGAGCGAGGCGCTCAATCCCGGCAATCTCGTCTGCCGCGCGGTGCGTGCGATTAAAGCAAAGGTGCCCGACATTGGCATCATCTGCGACGTTGCGCTCGATCCTTATACGAGCCACGGCCATGACGGGCTCTTGATCGACGGCGAGATCGATAACGACCGCACCGTCGAGGTTCTGATCGCGCAGGCCATCGTCCAGACTGAGGCCGGCTGCGACATCCTCGCACCGTCGGACATGATGGACGGGCGGATCGGCGCGATCAGGGCTGCGCTCGAGGAGGCTGGCTTCACCAACACCCAGCTCCTCGCTTATGCCGCGAAATATTCTTCCGCCTTCTACGGGCCGTTCCGCGATGCGGTCGGCTCGGGCGCGCGGCTCCGCGGCGACAAGCTCACCTATCAGATGGATCCTGCCAACGGCGCAGAGGCTCTGCGCGAGGTCGCGCTCGACATCGCCGAGGGGGCAGACATGGTCATGGTCAAGCCGGGGCTTGCCTATCTCGACATCGTGTGGCGGGTGAAGACGGCCTTCAACGTGCCGACCTTCGTCTACCAGACCTCCGGTGAGTATTC
>DATFVO010000021.1:0-5431 GCA_035260265.1 Methyloceanibacter sp. | reverse complement strand
GGCCACCAATCGTAAAGGAAGATCTCGAGCGGACGCCAATTCGCGACCCAGCCCAAAATCGGAAGACTCTGTTCCACCAAGCTCCTAAATGGACCTTCGGCCAAATACCTGCTTGCTAAGTGGGCTAAGGCTTCACCGCTCGAGGAGCGTCGATGTCACCGCTCCGCCGTCGGTGATGAACTGGGGCCGGGCTCAAGCACTGCTTGATGGGTCGCTGACTGCCGACATCTACCTCCTGCTGGACCGCATTAGTCAGAGACGGCGCGGGCTCGGCTCTCCATAAGGATTTGCCTCAGCCGCCCGCCGTTCCTCATTGCATTCTTTGCACAATCCGTCCTCAACAGCTGGATGCGAACACTTGCCCGGCCTATGGCCGTGTGTCGTAGATTGGCACTCACATTTTTCTTGCTCTGCCATGATTCGAACTCCAATCAAGCGCGCGAAGTGGGTGGTTCGTGTGAAAAAAAGCAAGCAACAATTTGGCGTAGGCGGTTGCCCTTCATATCCGTAGCACCAAGCACAAGAGTTTGGCAGCCAATCACATATTTTCGTAGGCGGGCATGTGCCCTTTGCAGGGGTGGCGAAGCGCGGGAAGGGTGCTAGAAGCCTTCCCGCAAGAACGAAAGAAGGGGGTCCGTGAATGACGAGCTCTCGTGCAAGACTGCCTGCCGCCTTTGTCTTGGTCCTGTGTTGCGTCGGCGCGGCACCGTCGGCGGCCTTTGCTCAGGCGGGAACCATCACCAAGGACATGCAGACCTACTGCGTCAACGACTACAAGAAATTCTGCTGAGACTACGGGCTGCAATCGGCGGCTTTGAATCTGTGCATGCGCAAAGCTGGGCCAGGCCTGTCGCCGGCCTGCGTGCAAGCGCTGGTCAAGGCTGGAAAAGTCAGCCAAGCCGATGTGGACAAGATCAAAGCAAAGTCGAAAGGGCTCTGAGCCAGCAAGGCTCAATCCGACGCTTGGTTGAGCCTCGCACGCGTCTCCCTTCATCTCGGATGACCAGGCTGCGCTCACTGATCCGGCTCTCGTCGACCAGGAACAAGGAAACCTGATCATGAAACGAATTCTCTGCTTGAGCGTGTTCGCGGCCCTCGCGCTTGCGGACAATGCCGCCTTCGCCGCAGACGAGTGCACCAAGATCACAGCGACCGGCCACCCGCAATATCCGGCAATCGCCTACAAGGACGGCGACAATATCGCCGGCGCCGCGCCGATGCTGGTCGAGGCCGTCGCCAAGAACCTCAAGGTCCCGCTTGAATCGAAATACATGGGGAGCTGGGCCGATGCCCAGGCAGCGGCGCGCGACGGCAAGGCCGACATGATTTTCGGCATCTACTGCAACGATAAGCGGGTTACCTATTTCGATTACGTGCGACCTGCCTTCATGTACGACGAGGTGGTCGTGTTCGTCGCCAAGGACAAGCCGTTTGCCTACAAAGACGAGAACGATCTGATCGGAAAGAAGGGCGCCACCAACAAGGGCGAGAGCTACGGCAACGATTTCGACGCCTTCATCAAGGATAAGCTGACGGTCGCGCGCACCGACGGCGTCAAGGCCGCCTTCAAGGATCTGGTGGACGGGAAAATCGACTATGTGATCGCCGGTTATTATTCCGGTCTCGCCGAGGCGGCCAAAGAGGGAATCAAGGACAAGATCGAGCCATTGAGCCCGGCCATCCTCGAGGCCGAGATGTTTGTCGCGTTTTCCAAGAAGTCACCCTGCCGCTCTTTGGCTCCAGGGTTCAGCCAGGGCATCACCGAGATGACCACCAACGGCCAGTTCGACACGATGTTGCAGAACGCGACAAGCGCTTGGGAGGCCGCCCAAAAACACTGAGGTTCGGCACGCGCTGGAGGCGTTCATGGCCAAAGTGCAGCATCCTGTCTTACAGCGGCGAGCAAGGCTACCAGAACAACCGCGCCCAGATCACGCTCACCGATGCCGACGGCGACACCCTCGCCTTCGTCCGTTTCAAGGACCCACGCATGCCCTAAGAGCTCGATACCGAGAGTGACGGGATCATCACCATGCATTTGCCATCGGCGATGCTCCCCAGCATTCTCGATGCCGTCCGCAACGAGAAGACCGATATGTACTATCAGATCGGAAAGGCGTTCTTGTTCGCCAAGCTGAGGCGCGCGGGCCAAGGATAGGGCTCCACACTCGCGCCTAGAGTGCGCCCTTGCCCGCGCTGAATTGCCTCATCTGCTGGGTATGCAGGTCTGCAAGGACGTCATCGTCCTCGTCGTCGTCCTGCTCGCGATCGCTAGGGCTTTCGGTGCCAGGCGCCGGGCTTTTCTTCTTACTGAACAGGCGATCGAACAGACCGAGCACGACCATCGATCCGGTGACTGCTGCTGCCGCCGCTATCAGGATCAGAAATGCGGCTGACAATAGCCCGTTGAGATTCTGCATGGCTCCCACCCGACTTGGCCTTGCGACTGATTCGGAACCGAGAAGATTAAGTTTTAATAAACTTGCCAAGGCCAAGATGGGCGGTCTGAGCCAATCCTCCTCATGATCCACGGGTTCATGCCGGTATGGCGATCGTTCCAAGCCTCTTTCACCTTCGCGCTTTGCGGTTCGGCCCAGCGCAAAGGTTTCGACCATGGTGACGATCTGGGGTTGGTGCCTGGTGTTTTTGATCGCCGGTCAGCAGCCGATCGTGCAGTTCGACTATAAGACCGAAGCCGCTTGCGACGCGTCGCGGATCGCGGTGAAGGCGCAGCATGAAGACGCGGCTGCGCAGTCCTGGTGCGTGCCTATCCCCAAGCCAGAAAAGGCTGCGAAGGCGAAGCCCAAGAAGCGGAAGCCGGTGCGAAGCGCCAAGCGGCGATGAGGCTCGCCGCTTCGTCGCGCTGAGTTGCCCCTTGGCGAGCGCCTAGAGCTCAGCCAGCTTCCGCCGCGGCGGAGCCAGGCTGTCATCAACGGTTGCAGGAGCTGCGTCTCCCCTGCCGGCAATTTGCCGAACCGACTTCTTGTCGATTCGCTCTGCGGCTTGACCGTTGGCGCGGGCGTGCACCGAGCGGCCGTCGAAGAAGGCGCCGCTCTCGATGGAAAGCGATTGGTGGTGAATATCGCCAATCACATGCGCCTGCGATTTCAGAATGACGTCGCCGCCTTGGATCGGGCCCTCGACCATGCCGTCGACGACCACGCGGCCGGCGGCGATGGTTCCTGAGACCTGCGCGCCGCGCGAAATAATGAGCGAGGTGCAATGCAATTCGCCGTCGACCTGGCCGTTGACCTCGACCAGTCCCTCGGCGGTGACGGTCCCCACGATCTTGAGCCCTTTGGCGATAACGGTACCCCGGTTCTTTGAGCCAAACATCCTTACCTCCTGCAATGGGACTTAGGCGCTTTGTGACTCTGGAAGCGAGCGGGTGAATTTATGGGAAGGCTTGTCCTTGCGATGGCTGGCGGGCTCGTCGGGCTCGGACTCCTTGGCTGCCGAGCCGTTGGCGGAAGCGGCGTGACCTGCGCCCATGGGATCGTCCGAGCGGCGTGATCTGCCCTCGAAATAGGCACCCTGCTCGAGCGCGAGACTTTGATGATAGATGTCGCCCTCGACATGGGACATGGATTGCAGCGTCACGCGCAAGCCTCTGACCGAGCCGATGAGACGGCCGCGGATCACCACATCCTCTGCCGTCACATTCCCTTTGAGCGTGGCGCTCTCGCCGAGAACCAGGGCGACGCAAGAGACGTCGCCATGGACCTCGCCATCGAGATGGATCTCGCCTTTCGACGACACGTTGCCCGTGATCCGCAAGTCCTCGCCGATCGTCGAATCGCCAATTTTTCGCGAAGCTTGGGTATCGACCGAGTGTCGAAAATTGTCCGGCATTTCACCCCCCCAGTGCCGCCCCAACGTCGCCTGCAACTGTCGAAGTGGCCAGTTGGTTCCAGGAGCCCACGCAAATAAAGCGCCGGTAGATGGCAACCGTGAGGCGCCGCGCTTAATGGGTAGGGGGAGGACCTGGGGGGTCGTTGAGCCGTCAGGGTCTCGGTTGCCTCCGCCCGCGCGAGCGGGCAGCAATTCGGGCGGCCGGTGACTGGTGAACCGACGCCGCTACCGTCGTCCCGCTCGGCTGCTGGGCAGGTAACCGGCTGTCTACTATCGATCCAGCAGGACCGAGCATCTCGGCCTCTTGGATTTCGAACAGCCGTCTTGCGTCGCGCCCAAGCTTGCAGAGTTGCGCCCACTTCCCGATATCTGGGCGCCCGCGCGCCAGGACACGCGAGCCGTAATTCCGGTCCATGGCGTGAATGCGGGCCTGGAGCCGGTCATGCCCGGCACGCAGGCGGACGAAGCCCGCCTGTTGCAGGCGCTGCGGGTCGAGGCTTGGCTCCAGCCTCTCGGCGGGACGCTTGGCGCCTTCCCGCCATCGCGTGGCGAGCGTCTTGATCTGCCCTTTGATCGTGCCGATGAGCCAAGCGCCGAGGCTCACCGTCAGGGCTGCGAGCCGGGAGAGGCCAGACGACACGGCCCGAGCGATCCAATGGTTGAGGCTGCGCGACCTTGGGCCAAGCCAGGACATGCCGCGCTTGCCTGAGCCTAACGCCGAGACCGCGGCGCGTCCTGCGCCAGCGGCAAGCCCGAAGGCGATGAGCCAAAACGCGGCGGCCACCCACCGTGCGAGCGTGAGAAGCGCCGTCGCAGCCAAGGTGACACCGCTGGTAATGAGGCGAATGAACCTGCAGCGTAGCGCATAAGCCGTTGTGCCGATCCAGCAACAGCTGAAATAGAACGCTTCGCCAAGGGCTGCGAGGCCGCGGCAAGCCGCTCGAAATGTCGCGGCGCAGGCTGAAGGCACCAGCAGAAGCAGCCATAGGGCGAAGCGCTTGCAGCCCTCTACCCTGCGCCGGCGGCCCAAGCGTCGCTGGTACCGTTCGGAATCCTCCTGCGCCCGCCGGCAATGGCGCTCGAACCATTCCTCGTGGGTGGTGAGATCGTCCTTCGCCGCGTCGGCCAATTGCTTCGACCTGGCGACGGTCCGCTGCGTGGCGGTGACCTTCGAGTCGATAAGGCGGGCGATGTCCAACCGGTCAGACACAGACGCTACTCCACGCGCCAGGCGGGTGCGTCGCGATGGTCCCTTAAAGAGAACGCCACCCCAGGATGCCGCAAACGGCGACAGCCGGATCGAGGCCCTTAAGAGTCACCCTAGCCCGTCCTTGCCGTACCCCAAATGAAGACAAAGAAGTTAAGGACGGCCACCCGTTAGCCGGTGAACACCGCCTCATCGCGAGGCGCGCACCGTGCCTTCGAATCGAAGCGCGAAGCGCTTAAGAAAGGCTGAATCGGAGACGGCGGAGGGAAGCTATTCGCTCTTTTCGGCGCGCTGCTTGACGAGTTGCTGCGCCAGCTCGATCCGCATGGGTTGGGGCAGCTCGAGCCCGGTGAGCTTCCACTGCAATTCTTT
>DATFVO010000020.1:0-3721 GCA_035260265.1 Methyloceanibacter sp. | reverse complement strand
TCTACCCAACGATCCAATGGTCGCTTTCCTCGGCCCAGCCTCAACTCAACTTACCCCTCAAGCCATGCAAAACATGGTGGTAGATCGACGTGCAGTTCCTTTGCCGCGCCCGCGGCCAAAACGGCTGTGACCTCCCGCTATTCCCGCGGTAAGGAGAGCGCCAAACGCGCACATCGCATCGTCGATTACCTGACCCGCCGCGGTCACGACCGCTCTTGAAGCGGCACCAGTCGGCCGTCCAGCAACATGGCGGGCTCGCCATGTGCTACCGTGGTCTAAGTTGGAGGCGCTTGAGGGGCCGCCCAGCCCCTCGATTCAGAACATTTCAGGTCTGGCCCAAGGACTTTCGGGCTTCTCTGCGGCAGGCTGGAGGTGCGGAAGACTGAGCGCACGGGCCAGTCAGCGGCGCTGATAACGCATAGGGGAGATGCTATGGGGTTAGCGGCGAGGATGTTGCATCCATCGACGCTGATGTGAACCGATGGAGCGCCCCATGCAGAAGCTGAACGACCTGAGCCGATCCCTCATCCCCCTCGAACTGGACTGCACGCTGATCGCTGTCATCGAGATGAGCCAGTCGAGTTGGCTTGTTGCCAGCATTGTGCCTGGCGTTGAGCGCCAGCCTGAAGCTGCTGCATCGATGGCGACAGGAAGCAGAGAAGGCAGGACACAGAATCAAGCGCATTACAGTCGCCTTCGAAGCCGGCCGTGACGGCTTCTGGCTGGCGCGCTGGCTCAGGGCGCGCGACATCGAGGTCCACGTCATCCACGCCTCGAGTGTGGCGGTGTCGCGCGAGCATCGGCGCGTAAGACCGATCGGCTCGACACCGAGTTGCTCAAACGCTCCTTTCTCGGCTGGTTGCGCGGCGAGCGTGATCACTGCAAGATGGTCGCAATCCCGACAATAAAGGACGAAGATGCCAAGCGACCCAACCGCGAGCGCGAGAGCCTCGTCGCAGAGAAAAGTCGGATCGTCAACCGAATGAAGGCGACGTTGATCCGGCTCGGTATCCGTGGATTCAATCCCAAACTGAAGAAGGCTGGCGAACGCCTTGAAGGCTTGCGCACGCCCGAGGGCGAGCCGATCCCGCCCAACACGTTGGCCGAGTTGCTTCGCGATATGGAGCGCCGGCGGCTCGTCAGTGCTCAAATCCGCCGGATCGAGGATGCTCGCCTGGAGCGTCTCGAGCAAGCGTCCGGTGATGGATCGCATGCCATGGTGCGCCTGTTGGCGCGCGTGATCGGGGTTGGCATCGAGACCGCCGACATGCTGGTGCAGGAGGTGCTGTCGCGAAACATGCGCGACCGACGGGCCGTAGCGCGTTATGCCGGCCTCACGGGCTCGCCCGACGAGAGTGGCAGAAAACGCCGGGAGAAAGGGCTGGCCCGTTCTGGCAACGCTCGGGTTCGACGAGGCATGATCCAATTGGCGTGGCGATTTCTCATGTTCCAAAAGGACAGCACCTTGGCACAGTGGTTTCGAGCCCGCACTGAGAACGCCCGTGGTGCTCGCAAGCTCATGATCGTGGCCTTGGCGCGCAAGCTTCTGATTGCCCTGTGGCGGTTGGTGCGAGAAGGCGTGGTGCCGGACGGCGTCGTTCTGCGGCCGGCGCATTGAACGGAGGACGCTAAAGGCACCCGACAGTTTCGGGCCAGGCCGTCCGCTTGTGACGGTTGCCGATGACGGTTCGAGGTGGCGGGGTCCCGACGTGCTTCCTTGGCTTTCATATGCCGAAGGGGAGAATGGGTCCGCCGGTTCGGAGCTTCGCTGCCGATGCGCATGACTGCATCGTGGTTCGGGTCCTGGACCCACCGGATACAAGGTTGTGGCGCGATTGATTGCGCCCCGAAAGCGGGCTCCCCTCTGATCGTCTCCCGACCGCACCAAGCGGGCCGTCGTGCTCGGAGCCGTCAAGGTGTAGCCTGGCAAGGGCGAAGCATGCCACAAGGTCGGTGCGACGATCCTGTGCGCGCCGACGTGAGCGAAGCGCTGGTCGAGATAAAGAAACGGGCTTTCGGATCGAACAAAGAAACAGAGGAAAAATGACGCCGTCTGTCGAACTCCTTGACAGACAAAGCCCCATACAAGGAAGTCCCCCATGCCTGACATGAAGCGGCGTGAGTTCATCACCCT
Organism: Methyloceanibacter sp.; assembly: GCA_035260265.1. GTDB lineage: Bacteria > Pseudomonadota > Alphaproteobacteria > Rhizobiales > Methyloligellaceae > Methyloceanibacter. The sequence goes on along the minus strand of DATFVO010000020.1, from coordinate 1,587 downwards.
GATCGGTGGCGGCGGTCTGCTGCTCGCGGCCAAGGTGAAACGCGCGCGAGGACAGCAGCCGGCGATGCCGGTGATTGGCTTCGTCAACAGCCAGTCGCCTGACGGATATGCTGACCGGCTGCGAGCATTCCGCCAAGGCCTGAAGGAGGCCGGCTACGTCGAAGGCGAGAACGTCGCCATCGAATATCGCTGGGCCGAGGCTCAGCTGGACCGTTTGCCAGCGCTCGCGGCCGAGTTGGTTCGCCGACAGGTCGCCGTGATCGCCGCGCTTGGAAATGCCAATGTGGCGCTCGCGGCCAAAGCCGCAACCACGAGCACCCCGATCGTATTCCTGGTCGGCGAGGACCCGGTCAGGCTTGGTCTTGTAGCAAGCCTCGCCCGGCCGGGTGGTAACATGACGGGTATCAATCTTTTTGCTGACGAGATTGCTGCCAAGCGGTTGAGCCTCCTCCGTGAGATTGTTCCTACTGCAGGTCGCGTGGCCGCGCTCATCAATCCGACCAATCCTTCGAATGCCGATATCGCTGCGCGGGACTTGGAAGCGGCCGCGCATGCCATGGGGCTGCGACTGCATGTCCGGAAGGCCAGCACCAGCCGCGAGATCGATGAGGCCTTCGCGACGTTTGCGGGCGAGCGACCTGACGCTCTCTTCGTCGCCGGCGACACCCTCTTCAACAGCCGGCGTGTCCAATTGGTCCATCTGGCGTCGCACTATCGTCTTCCCACCGTATATGCATCGCGTGCTTATCCGGAGATCGGCGGGCTGATGAGCTACGGAACGAACGTCAGCGACGCTTATTGTCAGGCTGGCGTCTACACCGGGCGCACCCTCAAGGGCGCGAAGCCGGCCGAACTTCCGGTGCTGCAACCGACCAAGTTCGAGCTGATCATCAATCTCCAAATAGCTAGGATGCTCGGCCTGGAGGTGCCGCCCACTCTACTCGCCCGCGCCGACGAGGTGATCGAATGAGGCGGCGCGCGTTCATCACGCTGCTCGGCGGCGCGGCTGCGGCTTGGCCGCTCGCGGCGCGTGCGGAGCAGCCGGTGCCGGCGATCGGTGTCATCAACGCAGGTTCGCCCGAGGCGCAATCGCACCGTATGCGCGCATTCCGTGACGGCCTGAAGGATACCGGTTATCTCGAGGGCGAGAACGTCTCGATCGAATATCGCTGGGGCGAGAATCAAACCGATCGAGTTCCAGCGCTGGTGACAGAATTGATTCGTCGACAGGTCGCCGTGATCGTTGCGACCGGAGGTTCCGTCCCGGCGCTGGCGGCCAAGGCCGGAACCACGACAATCCCGATCGTCTTTACCATCCCTGAAGACCCGGTCAGGCTGGGCCTTGTCGCCAGCCTCGGCCGGCCCGGCGGCAACGCGACGGGCATCAATTTTTTCAGTAATGAGTTGATAGCAAAACGCCTGGAGCTCCTGCGCGAGCTGGTACTCGCAGCCCGTCACGTCGCCGTGCTCCTCGATCCGGCCGATGCAAACGCCGAGACCCTAGTGAGAGACGTGGATACAGCTGCGCGCACCCTGGGACTGCAAATCCAGTTTCTAAAGGTCAGCACCAGCCAGGACATCGATGCG
>DATFVO010000019.1:0-2036 GCA_035260265.1 Methyloceanibacter sp. | reverse complement strand
GCGCTTGCCTCCGTCGAGGATCACACCCTACTACATCGATCTCCCACGTTGTGCATCACAGCAAAATTCATGGCTGATGGCAGTGATGGGTCAACTCCGGCAGCCACAGCGCGGCGAATGACCTGTGCAGCTGCTTCGGCTGTACCCGAATAACTGACGGGGTGGTCGACGCCCAGAAGGGTAGTCAGTGGCTGCACATAAACGGCCCTGAGCACCGCAGCAAGCTGTGGCTGAACGTATCGACTCGATCACCTCATCGGCAAGCGCGAGCAAGGTGGACGTGATGTTGAGCCCGATCGCCTTGGCGGTCTTGAGATGCTATGGGGCGGATGAAATCGGCGTCAATCGGTAGATTATTAACCGAGCGATGGCTCCATCGGCGCCGATGTCAACCAAAGCCGATGGAGCCCCTCGATGCGCAAGCCGAAGCAGCACAAGCCGCTCAACGACCTGAGCCGTTCCCTTACACCGTTCGATCCTAACCAGACGTTAACTGTCGTGATCGAACTGAGCCTGAAGACCTGGCTGGTTGCCGGGATCATACCTGGCGTCGAGCGCCAACCCTTGAAGAAGCTCGAGCCTGATGAGCACGCACTCTTAAAGCTGTTCGATCGATGGCGGAAGGAAGCGGAGAAGGCCGGCCACAAGATCAAGCGCATCACCGTTGCCTTCGAGGTCGGCCGGGACGGTTTCTGGTTGGCTCGCTGGCTGCGCTCCCATGGTATCGAGGCCCACGTCATCCACGCCGCGAGCATCGCGGTATCGCGCGAGCACCGCCGTGCCAAGACGGACCGGCTCGATACAGAGCTGCTGAAACGCACCTTTCTTGGCTGGCTGCGCGGCGAGCGCGACCACTGCAAGATGGTCGCGATTCCAACTCTGGCGGAGGAAGATGCCAAACGACCTAACCGGGAGCATGAGGCCCTCGTTGGTGAGAGAACTTGCATCATCAACCGCATGAAGGCCACCTTGACGCGGCTCGGCATCCGCAACTTCAACCCCAAGCTGAAGAAAGCGGCGGAGCGACTGGAGCACGTGCGCACGCCCGAGGGCGAACCCATTCCGCCCAATACGCTCGCCGAATTGCACCGCGACATGCAACGCCGGCAGCTCGTCATGGAGCAAATTCGCCAGATCGAGAAGGCTCGGCTCGAGCGTCTGCAGCAAGCGCCCAAGCATGGAGCAAATGTCATGGTCCTCCTTCTCGCCCGTGTGATCGGCATTGGCATCGAGACGGCCGACCTGCTGGTGCAGGAGGTATTGTCCCGAAACTTGCGCGACCAGCGCGCCCTGGCGCGCTATTCGGGCTTGACCGGCTCGCCCGACGAAAGCGGAACGAAACGCCGCGAGAAAGGCCTCGCCCGATCAGGCAACGCTCGAGTGCGGCGGGGAATGGTCCAGTTGGCGTGGCGCTTTCTCGAGTTCCAAAAAGATAGCGCCTTGGCCAAGTGGTTTCGAGCGCGTACCGAGAACGCCCGTGGCTCGCGCAAGAAGATGATCGTCGCCCTTGCGCGCAAACTCCTCATCGCGCTCTGGCACTTCGTCCGCAATGGCGTGGTGCCTGAAGGCATTATGCTCCGTCCCGCACAGTGAAAGGGGATCGTTGAGGTACACCTGACGGTTTCGGCACCGCGCCGCTTGCGACGGGGTCGCCGATGACGGTTCGAGGTGGCGGTGTCCCGTCATCAACCATGGCTTCAATGCCGCTCTTTAGAATGGGTCCGCCGCCTCGGAGCTCCGCTGCCGATGCGCATTACTGCATCATGGTTCGGGTCTCTGGGCCCACCGAATACAAGGACGCTGCACGATCTATTCGTGCGCGACACGCGGGCTCCCCTCCTATCGTCATCCCGACACGCCTAAGCGTGCCGGCGCTCTCGGAGCCGTCAAGGCCAAGCCTCCCGGTGGCCGCCAACGCGGCCAGCCCTGACTGCTCCTGCGCGCGCCGGCGACTAAGCCATCGCGTGGTCGGGACGAGGAAACGGGCTTTCGGATCGAACAAGGAAACCGACGATGAAAATGGATAGGACCCTTGC
>DATFVO010000018.1:0-15793 GCA_035260265.1 Methyloceanibacter sp. | reverse complement strand
AGACCGCCGTCGTCGTCCAGCCACGATCCGCTGACACCTTCGTCAAAGCCGCAGTCAATGTCGTCTTGCCGTGGTCAACGTGACCTATCGTGCCCACGTTGCAATGCGGTTTCGTCCGGTCGAATTTCGCCTTGGCCATTTCGGCTCTCCTACCTTTCACCTCGCCGCAAGACCGCGAGGCCGCCACTCAATTCCTTACGCGTACTTCGCCTTCACCTCGTCGGCCACATTGCGCGGCACCTCCGCGTAATGGGCAAACTGCATGGTGTACATTGCGCGCCCCTGGCTCATGGAGCGCAGCTGGCTCACGTAGCCGAACATGTTGGCGAGCGGTACATTGGCGCGCACCACGGTGGCATTGCCGCGCATCTCCTGAGTTCTGATCTGGCCGCGCCGGCTGTTGATGTCGCCGATGACGCTGCCGACGAAGTCGCCCGGTGTCACCACTTCGACGTCCATGATCGGCTCGAGCAGCTTGACACCGGCCTTGACCGCGCCCTCGCGCATGGCACTGCGGGCCGCAATCTCGAAGGCGATGGTGCTGGAATCGACCTCGTGGTAGTTGCCGTCGAACAAGCTCACCTTCATGTCGACCATCGGAAAGCCGATCAGCACACCGGTGTCCCAGACCGACTGGATGCCCTTTTCGACGCCGGGTATGTACTCCTTCGGCACCACGCCGCCGACGATCTCGCTCTCGAACTCATTGCCCTTGCCGGGCGCATTCGGCTCGAGCCGGAGCTTGACGCGGGCGAACTGGCCGGTGCCGCCGGTCTGCTTCTTGTGCGTGTAGTCGACCTCGGCGCTGCGCGCGATGGTCTCGCGATAGGCGACCTGTGGCGCGCCGACATTGACCTCGACCTTGTGCGTGCGCTTCAGGATGTCGACCTTGATGTCGAGATGCAGCTCGCCCATGCCCTTGATGATGGTTTCACCGCTCTCCTGGTCCGTCGTCACCCGGAACGAGGGATCCTCGGCGGCAAGCTTCTGCAGCGCGATACCCATCTTCTCGACGTCGGCCTTGGTTCTGGGCTCGATCTTCATCTCGATGACCGGGTTGGGGAACTCCATCTTTTCGAGCAACACCGGCCGCTGCGGATCCGACAAGGTCTCGCCGGTACGCGTATCCTTGAGACCGGCGAGCGCAATAATGTCGCCGGCGTAGCCTTCGTCGATCTGCTCGCGCTCGTCGGCGTGCATCAGGTACATGCGGCCGACGCGCTCTTTCTTGTCGCGGGTGGTGTTGGCAAGCGCCATGCCGCTCTTCACGGTCCCCGAATAGACCCGGCAGAAGGTGATCGAGCCGACGTGCGGATCATCCATGATCTTGAACGCCAGCATCGACAGCGGTTCGGTGTCGAGCGGCTTGCGTACGGTCGGCGCGTCGGTCTTGACGTCGATCGCCTCGAACGCCTCGCGGTCAGCGGGTGAGGGCAGAAAGTCCACCACCGCATCCAGCAGCGGCTGCACACCCTTGTTCTTGAATGCCGAGCCGCACAGCATCGGGTAGAAGGCGCGCGTCACCGTCGCCTTGCGGATCAGGCGCTTAAGGGTCGGCAGATCCGGCTCCTTGCCGTCGAGGTAGGCGGCCATGGCATCATCATCCATCTCCACCGCAGCCTCGATCATCTCGGCGCGCAACTGGGCGGCCTTGGCGGCAAGATCGGCGGGAATCTCCTCCTCGTGGAACTTGGCGCCCTTGTCGTCGCCTTCCCACACCAGCGCCTTCATGGTGAGGAGATCGATCACACCCTTGAAGCTCGCCTCGGCGCCGATCGGCAGTTGCAGGGGCACCGGCTTGGCGCCGAGCTTCACCTTGATGTCGCTGATACACTGATCGAAATCGGCGCCGGTCTTGTCCATCTTGTTGGCGAAGATGATGCGCGGCACCTCATACTTGTCGCCCTGGCGCCAGACCGTCTCGGTTTGCGGTTCGACGCCCTGGTTGCCATCGAGCACACACACGGCGCCGTCGAGCACCCGCAACGACCGCTCGACCTCGATGGTGAAATCGACGTGGCCAGGCGTGTCGATGATGTTGAGGCGCTTGCCGGCCCAAAAACAGGTGGTGGCCGCCGAGGTAATGGTGATGCCGCGCTCCTGCTCCTGCTCCATGTAATCCATGGTCGCGGCGCCGTCGTGCACCTCGCCGATCTTGTAGGTCTTACCCGTGTAGTAGAGGATCCGCTCGGTCGTAGTGGTCTTGCCGGCATCGATGTGGGCCATGATGCCGAAGTTGCGGTAGTCCTCGATTTTATGCTTTCGCGGCATAGGCTCGCCTGTCGGTCGTGATCACCAGCGGTAATGCGAGAAGGCCCGGTTCGCCTCCGCCATCTTGTGCGTATCCTCCCGCTTCTTCACCGCTGTGCCGCGGTTGTTGGCAGCATCGAGAAGTTCGGCCGAGAGCCGCTCCTCCATGGTCTTCTCATTACGGCTGCGCGCCGCCGTGATCAGCCAGCGAATGGCCAGCGCCTGCCGGCGCTCGGTGCGCACCTCGACCGGCACCTGGTAGGTGGCGCCGCCGACGCGACGCGAGCGCACTTCGACCGCCGGCATGACGTTTTCGAGCGCCGAGTGGAACATCTGGATCGGATCGGACTTGGCGCGGCTTTGCATGCGGTCAAGCGCGCCATAAACGATGCGCTCGGCCACCGACTTCTTGCCTTGCCGCATGATTGAGTTCATGAACTTGGAGATCACCAAGTCGTTGAACTTCGGGTCCGGATTGACCTCGCGTCTCTCAGCCTTGTGCCGGCGCGACATCGCTTCTCTTCCTCAACCAGCCAAACGTTGCGTCTCAAACTTTCAGAATCGGCCCGAGGTCCCCCGGTTCGCCGGAGGACCTACGCAAAGAGGCCCACTACTTGGGCCTCTTTGCTCCATACTTGGAGCGTCTCTGCTTGCGGTCGGCGACCCCTTGCGTGTCGAGCACACCGCGGATGATGTGGTAGCGCACGCCGGGAAGGTCCTTGACCCGGCCGCCGCGGATCATCACCACCGAGTGCTCCTGCAGGTTGTGACCCTCGCCGGGGATGTAACCGATCACCTCAAAGCCATTGGTCAGGCGTACCTTGGCAACCTTGCGCAGCGCCGAATTCGGCTTCTTCGGCGTCGTGGTATAGACGCGCGTGCAGACGCCGCGCTTTTGCGGACACGCCTCCATGTGGCGTGCCTTCTCGCGGTAGGTCTTTTGCGTCCGCGGCTTGCGGATCAACTGCTGAATGGTCGGCATGCGCCACGTTCCTTGCCGGCGACGAACCCGTGCTCGTACGCCAAAAACTCGCCGCCGAACTCCGCCTGAGCGGCGCCCGGCTCGCATACTCCAGAGGATCCAGCCGCTCGCTCGCGCGCACGCCGGATCTTGGCCTGAATTGTCCTCTGCTTGACGACGGCAGCGTCTAGGCCAGGGCGGGGACGACAGTACCCACGCCGACGGAATGGCCTACCACCTGCCGCGAGAGTGCGCGGAAAATATACGCGCCCTCCCACCACGTCAACACCCCGGCAGGCAGCGGCTTCGATTTATTTTGCCGCCTGCGGACGCTGGGGTGAAAGCGCCTAGCGCGCGGGGAGGACCCAGCCAGCTGGGCCCTCCCCGGCGCGCGATTTGAGCCGCAAGTTGCCGCTACTCCGCGGCCGCCTCGGTGCGGCGGCGGCGGCGCTCGGGCGGCCGGATTACCACGCCACCGTCGGGAGCGGTGAGCGCCCGCTCGGCGTCGGCCTTGGCCTTCTCCTTGGCGATCAGCTCGTCACGCTTGGCCGCGACCTTGCGGATGCGGCGCAGCATGCCACCGGTTCCGGCCGGGATCAGGCGGCCGACGATCACGTTCTCTTTCAGGCCCTCCAACAGGTCGGCCTTGCCGTTGACGGCGGCCTCGGTCAGCACGCGCGTCGTCTCCTGGAACGAGGCCGCGGAGATGAAGCTGCGGGTCTGCAGCGAGGCCTTGGTGATGCCCAGCAGCACGGGCTTGGCGGTCGCCACCCGCTTGCCCGCCTTGTCGGCGGCCAGGTTCTTTTCGTCGAACTCGAGCCGATCGATCTGCTCGCCCTTGAGCAGGTCGGTCTCACCGGGATCCTCGATCTCCACCTTCTGCAGCATCTGGCGCACGATCACCTCGATGTGCTTGTCGTTGATGGTCACGCCCTGCAGCCGGTAGACGTCCTGGATCTCGTTGATCAGGTAGTTGGCAAGCTCCTCGACGCCCTTGATCGCCAGGATGTCATGCGGCGCGGGGTGGCCATCGTAGACGAAGTCACCCTTCTCGATGCGGTCGCCGTGCTGGACGGCCAGGCTCTTGCCGCGCGGGATCAGGTACTCGACCGGCTCGGCATTCTCGTCGTCCGGCTTGATGCTGATGCGCTGCTTGTTCTTGTAATCCTTGCCGAACTCGACCGTGCCGGAAACCTCCGCAATGATGGCGTTGTCCTTCGGCCGGCGGGCCTCGAACAGTTCCGCAACTCGCGGCAGACCGCCGGTGATGTCGCCGGTCTTGGCCGACGACAGCGGAATGCGCGCCAGCACGTCGCCAGCCTTGACCTTGGCATTGGGCTCGATCGACAGAATGGCATCGACCGGCAGCTGGTAGCGCGCGTCAACGCCGCGCGCGACCCGCACCGGACGGCCGCCCTTGGCTTCCTTGATCACGATCGCGGGCTTCAGATCGGAGCCGCGCGGGGTTGCCCGCCAATCGACGATCACGCGGTTGGTGGTGCCCTTGACCTCGTCCGTCTGCTCCTTGACCGACACGCCCTCGACCAGATCGGCGAACTCCGCCACGCCGTCGACCTCGGTCAGGATGGGACGCATGTAGGGATCCCATTGCGCGAGACGGGTACCCCGCTTCACGCTATCGCCCTCGTCGACGTGCAGGCGGGCGCCGTAGGTGATCTTCTGCGACGCCAGCTCCTTGCCGGACTGATCGGTGATCGACAGCACCACGTTGCGCCCCATGGCGATCAGGCGCCCCTGACTGTCCTTCACGACGTTGCGGTTCTTGATCTTCACGCTGCCGTTGAAGTTCGACTCAATGAACGACTGATCGACCGTCTGCGCCACGCCGCCGATGTGGAAGGTACGCATGGTCAGCTGCGTGCCGGGTTCGCCGATCGACTGCGCCGCAATCACGCCCACCGCCTCGCCGATGTTGACGGGGGTGCCGCGAGCAAGATCACGGCCATAGCACTTGCCGCAGACGCCGTTGGTGGTCTCGCAGGTCAGGACCGAGCGGATCCGCACTTCCTGGATCTGCGCCTTTTCAATCGCCTCGACCTCCTTTTCCTCTAGCAGCTCGCCGGCCTGTACGATCACCCCTTTGCTGACCGGGTCCTTGACATCCTCGGCCGCGGTGCGGCCCAGGATGCGCTGCCCGAGCGAGACGATCACCTGGCCGGCATCGACCACCGCCTGCACGTTGATGCCGGCGTCGGTGCCGCAGTCCTCCTCGTTGATGATGCAATCTTGCGCCACGTCGACCAGGCGGCGGGTGAGATAGCCGGAATTCGCCGTCTTCAACGCCGTGTCGGCCAGACCCTTGCGCGCGCCATGCGTCGAGTTGAAGTACTCGAGCACGGACAGGCCCTCCTTGAAGTTGGAGATGATCGGCGTCTCGATGATCTCGCCGGAGGGCTTGGTCATCAGGCCGCGCATGCCGGCGAGCTGACGCATCTGCTTCTCCGACCCGCGGGCACCGGAGTGGGCCATCATGTAGACGGAATTGACCGGCTTCAGCTTGTCGCCGCTGCCGTCCTTCTGCGAGGCGGAAATGCGCTCCATCATCTCCTTGGCGATCAGGTCCGTGCACTTCGACCAGGCGTCCACCACCTTGTTGTACTTTTCGAGCTGGGTGATGAGGCCGTCGTTGTACTGCTGCTCGTACTCGCGCACGAGCTCGTTGGTCTCGTCGACGATCTTGGCCTTAGTATCGGGGATCTGCATGTCGTCCTTGCCGAACGAAATGCCGGCCTTGAAAGCGTGGTAGAAGCCAAGCCCCATGATGCGGTCGCAGAAGATCACCGTCTCCTTCTGTCCGCAGTTGCGGTAGACCGCATCGATCAGCGCCGAAATGTTCTTCTTGGTCAGCAGCTGGTTGACGAGATCGAATTTGACGCCCGGGCGCCGTGGCAACAGCTCGCCCAGCAACAGCCGACCGGGTGTGGTCTCGTGCACCTCGACCACCTCGTTGCCTTCGGCATTGACGCCATAGTAGCGGCCCTTGACCTTGGCATGCAGGCTGACTTCACCGCTGGCGAGCGCGTGCTCGACCTCGGCGATCGAACCCAGCAAGGTGCCCTCACCCGGGTCCTTTTCGCGCATCAGCGACAGGTAGTAGAGGCCGAGCACGATATCCTGGCTCGGCACGATGATCGGCGAACCGTTGGCCGGATGCAGGATGTTGTTGGTCGACATCATCAGCACGCGCGCCTCGAGCTGCGCCTCGAGCGACAGCGGCACGTGCACCGCCATCTGGTCGCCGTCGAAGTCGGCGTTGAAGGCGGCGCACACCAGCGGGTGCAGCTGGATCGCCTTGCCCTCGATCAGCACCGGCTCGAAGGCCTGGATGCCGAGGCGGTGCAGGGTGGGAGCGCGGTTGAGCAGGACCGGATGCTCGCGGATGACCTCGTCGAGCACGTCCCAGACTTCCGGCTTTTCCTTTTCGACCAGCTTCTTGGCCTGCTTCACGGTTGCCGCCTGGCCCAGCGCCTGCAGGCGCGCATAGATGAAGGGCTTGAACAATTCGAGCGCCATCTTCTTGGGCAGACCGCACTGATGCAGCTTCATCTCGGGACCGACCACGATCACCGACCGCCCCGAGTAGTCGACGCGCTTGCCGAGCAGGTTCTGCCGGAAGCGGCCCTGCTTGCCCTTCAGCATGTCGGCCAGCGACTTGAGCGGACGCTTGTTGGCGCCGGTGATGACACGGCCACGGCGGCCGTTGTCGAACAGGGCATCGACCGATTCCTGCAGCATCCGCTTCTCATTGCGGATGATGATGTCGGGCGCTCTGAGCTCCATCAGCCGCTTCAAGCGATTGTTGCGGTTGATGACGCGGCGATAGAGATCGTTGAGATCCGAGGTGGCAAAGCGGCCGCCATCGAGCGGCACCAGCGGCCGCAGCTCCGGCGGGATCACCGGCACCACGGTCAGCACCATCCATTCCGGCTTGTTGCCGGATTCGATGAACGCCTCGATTACCTTCAGGCGCTTGCCGAGCTTCTTGGGCTTGAGCTCGGTTGTCGCCTCGGCAATCTCTTGCCGCAGCTGATCGCGCAGCTTCGGCAGATCCATGCTCTCGAGCAGCACGCGGATCGCCTCGGCGCCGATCCCGGCCGAGAAGCTGTCCTGGCCGAATTCCTCGATCGCCTGGTTATACTGTTCCTCGGTCAACAGCTGCTTTTCGGTGAACGTCGTCACGCCCGGCTCGGTGACGATGTAGTTCTCGAAATAGAGCACGCGCTCGAGATCCTTGAGCGTCATGTCGAGCAGCAGGCCAATCCGCGAGGGCAGCGACTTCAGGAACCAGATGTGGGCCACGGGCGCGGCCAGCTGGATATGCCCCATGCGCTCGCGACGCACCTTGGCGAGCGTCACCTCGACGCCGCACTTTTCGCAGATCAGGCCCTTGTACTTCATGCGCTTGTACTTGCCGCACAAGCACTCGTAGTCCTTGATGGGACCAAAGATCCGGGCGCAGAACAGCCCGTCCCGCTCCGGCTTGAAGGTGCGGTAGTTGATGGTTTCCGGCTTTTTGATCTCGCCGAACGACCACGACATGATGTCGTCCGGGCTCGCGATCGAGATGCGAATCTGATCGAAAGCCGGGGCCGGCGCCTGTTGCTTGAATAGATTGGTGATCTCGTTCATCAGCTTTCTCCTGGCGGGGCCGGTCGCCGGCCTCAACCTCAAAGTTGTGCAAACCTCCGGACTGGCCGCGCCGACCTGCTGCCGCGCGGCCTTCTAACCTCACTCGGCGGCTGCCGGCGGCAGCTGTGGACGTTCGCTCGGGCCCTTGACGGTCTCCTCTTCCGTTACCCCCGATTGATCGGAGTTCACGAGCTCGACATTGAGCCCCAGGGCGCGCATCTCCTTGACGAGGACGTTGAAGCTTTCGGGAATACCGGCCTCGAACGCATCATCGCCGCGTACGATCGCCTCGTAGACCTTGGTGCGACCGGCAACGTCGTCCGATTTCACGGTCAGCATTTCCTGCAAGGTGTAGGCGGCGCCGTAGGCTTCGAGCGCCCACACCTCCATCTCGCCGAAGCGCTGGCCGCCGAACTGGGCCTTGCCGCCCAACGGCTGCTGGGTGACGAGGCTGTAGGGACCGATCGAGCGGGCGTGGATCTTGTCGTCGACCAGATGGTGCAGCTTGAGAAGATACTTGTAGCCGACCGTGACCTTGCGGTCGAACGGCTCACCGGTACGCCCGTCGAACAGCGTCACCTGGCCCGAGGTGTCGAACCCGGCCTTCTGCAGCAGGGTGACGATATCCGGTTCGCGCGCCCCGTCGAACACCGGGGTGGCGATCGGAACGCCGCCCTTGAGCTGCTCGCCGAGCGCCACCAGCTCATTATCCCTGAGCTTGCTGGTACCGCTTTCCCTGCCGTAGATCTCGCCCATGGCCTCGCGCAAGGCCTTGGCCTCGCCGCTTTCGTGGAACTTCTGCAGCGCCTCATCGATGATGCGGCCGAGACCACGGCAGGCCCAGCCCAGATGCGTCTCCAGGATCTGCCCGACGTTCATGCGGCTCGGCACCCCGAGCGGATTGAGCACCACATCGACGTAAGTGCCGTCCTCCAGATAGGGCATGTCCTCAACCGGCACGATTTGCGACACCACGCCCTTGTTGCCGTGGCGACCGGCCATCTTGTCGCCGGGTTGGATCTTGCGCTTCACGGCGACGAAGACCTTGACCATCTTCATCACGCCCGGAGGCAGCTCGTCGCCGCGCTGCAGTTTGTCGACCTTGTCGACAAACCGCCGCTCGAGGCTCTTCTTGGCGTCCTCGTACTGCTTGCCGATCGCCTCGACCTCGGCCATTGCCGCTTCGTCGGTAAGACCGATCTCCCACCACTGGCTGCGCGGGATGTCGCTCAACACCTCCTCATTGAGGGTGGTGCCCTTGCGCGCCCCTTTCGGCCCCTTGGCGGCCTCCTTGCCGATCAGCGCCGTCTTCAGCCGGGCGTAGACGTTGCGGTCGAGGATCTGCAGCTCGTCGTCGCGGTCCTTGGCGAGACGCTCGATCTCCTCGCGCTCGATTGCCATCGCGCGCTCGTCCTTGTCGACACCATGGCGGTTGAACACCCGCACCTCGACCACGGTTCCGTTGACGCCAGGCGGCAGGCGCAGCGAGGTGTCGCGCACGTCGGAGGCCTTCTCGCCGAAGATGGCCCGCAGCAGCTTCTCCTCCGGCGTCATCGGACTTTCACCCTTCGGCGTAATCTTGCCGACCAGGATGTCGCCCGGATTGACTTCGGCACCGATGAAGACGATGCCGGCCTCGTCGAGGTTCTTCAGGGCCTCTTCCGACACGTTTGGAATGTCGCGGGTGATTTCCTCGGGGCCGAGCTTGGTGTCGCGCGCCATCACCTCGAATTCCTCGATGTGGATCGAGGTGAAGATGTCGTCGAACACCACGCGCTCGGAGAGCAGGATGGAGTCCTCGAAGTTGTAGCCCATCCACGGCATGAACGCGACCAGCACGTTTTTGCCGAGCGCCAAATCACCAAGATCGGTCGACGGACCGTCGGCGATGATGTCGCCGGCCTTGACGCTTTCGCCCACGGTCACCAGCGGCCGCTGATTGATGCAGGTGTTCTGATTGGAGCGCTGGAACTTGCGCAGACGATAGATGTCGACCCCCGGTTTCGAGGGATCGGTCTCGCCGGTCGCGCGCACCACGATACGCGTGGAATCCACCTGATCGATGATGCCGCTGCGGCGGGCGGCGATGGCGGCCCCCGAATCGCGCGCCACCACCTCCTCCATGCCGGTCCCGACCAGCGGCGCCTCCGCCTTGATCAGCGGCACCGCCTGCCGCTGCATGTTGGAGCCCATCAGGGCGCGGTTGGCGTCGTCGTTCTCGAGGAACGGAATGAGCGCGGCCGCCACCGACACCAGCTGTTTCGGCGACACGTCGATGTAGTCGACCTTGTCGGGCGACACCAACAGCACGTCACCCTGGTAGCGGCAGGTGATAAGGTCACCGGTCAGCTTGCCCTTGGGGTCGAGCTGCGCGTTCGCCTGCGCCACGTGGTGGCGCGCCTCTTCCATGGCCGACAGGTAGACCACCTCGTCGGTGACCTTGCCCTTTTCGACCTTGCGGTACGGGCTCTCGATGAAGCCGTACTTGTTGACGCGGGCGAAGGTGGCAAGCGAGTTGATAAGGCCGATGTTGGGACCTTCCGGCGTCTCGATCGGGCAGATGCGTCCATAGTGGGTCGGATGCACGTCGCGCACTTCGAAGCCGGCGCGCTCACGGGTGAGGCCGCCCGGACCCAGTGCCGACAGCCGCCGCTTGTGGGTGATCTCGGACAGCGGGTTGGTCTGATCCATGAATTGCGACAGCTGCGAGGAGCCGAAGAACTCGCGCACCGCCGCCGCCGCCGGCTTGGCGTTGATCAAGTCTTGCGGCATCACGGTGTCGATGTCGACCGACGACATGCGCTCCTTGATGGCGCGCTCCATGCGCAACAGCCCGAGCCGGTACTGGTTTTCCATCAGCTCGCCGACCGAGCGTACGCGGCGGTTACCGAGGTGATCGATGTCGTCGATCTCGCCCTTGCCGTCGCGCAGGTCGACCAGGGTGCTGATGACGGCGATGATGTCCTCCTTGCGCAAGGTGCGCACGGTGTCCTCGGCCTTGAGATCGAGGCGCATATTCATCTTCACCCGACCGACGGCCGAGAGGTCGTAACGCTCGGGATCGAAGAACAGCCCGTAGAACAACGCCTGCGCCGCCTCCAAGGTCGGCGGTTCGCCCGGGCGCATCACCCGGTAGACGTCCATCAGCGCTTCTTCGTGATTGGAGTTCTTGTCGACGTTCAAGGTGTTGCGGATGAAGGCGCCGATGGTGACATGGTCGATGTCGAGGATCGGAAATTCCTTGATCTTGGCGTCCTTGAACTTCTCGAGCAGCTTGGCGTCGAGCTCGTCGCCGGCTTCGCCGTAGATCTCGCCGGTGCTGAGATTGACGATGTCCTGCGCCAGGTACTTGCCGGCCAGGTCGTCGGCGCTGAACAGCACCTCCTTGACGCCTTCTTCGGCCAGTTCGCGAGCCCGTCGCGCGGTCATCTTCTCGCCAGCCTTGGCGACGACTTCCCCGGATTTGGCGTCGATCATGTCGGTCGACGGCGTCATGCCGCGCATTTTTTCCGGCACGAACGGCACCTTCCAACCGCGCTTGCTCTCTTTGACCAGGATCGCCTTATAGAAGGTCGACAGGATCTCCTCGTCGTCCATGCCAAGCGCATAGAGCAAGGTCGTCACCGGCAGCTTGCGGCGGCGATCGATGCGGACATAGACGATGTCCTTGGCGTCGAACTCGAAGTCGAGCCAGGAGCCCCGGTAGGGGATGATGCGAGCGGCAAACAGCAGCTTGCCGGAGGCATGGGTCTTGCCCTTGTCGTGATCGAAAAACACGCCGGGCGAGCGATGCATCTGGCTGACGATGACCCGCTCGGTGCCGTTGATGACAAAGGTGCCGTTGGGCGTCATGAACGGCATGTCGCCCATATAAACGTCCTGCTCCTTGACGTCCTTGACCGACTTGGCGCCGGTCTCCTCGTTGACGTCGAACACGATCAGGCGCAGTTTCACCTTGAGCGGCGCGGCATAGGTCATATCGCGCTGCTGGCACTCGTCGACGTCGTACTTCGGCGGCTCGAACTCGTAGCGCACGAATTCCAAGGTGGCGCGGCCGGAAAAGTCCGAAATCGGGAACACCGATCGGAACACCGCCTCCAGGCCCTGTTCGGGCCTGCCACCGGCTGGCTCCTTGACCATTAAAAAGTCGTCATAGGAGCTCTTCTGTACCTCGATCAGATTCGGCATTTCGGCGACTTCGCCGAGCGTACCAAATTGCTTGCGGATGCGCTTGCGGCCGTTGAAGGTGTCAGCCATTTCAGCTCCTCGTCCTTCGCGCGCGAAGGCAGATGTTTCGATGCGGCGGTGCGGGGCACGTGCTGCGCGCCCCACACCTTGACTTCCATGTCTCAATGCCGCCGCCACGGGCGCGGCATGAGCCGATCAGCAGCCCCTCGCGGGGGCCCGCCGACTACTTCACCTCGACGGTGGCGCCTTGGTCCTCAAGCTGCTTCTTGATCTTGGCGGCCTCTTCCTTGTTGATGCCGTCCTTGACGGTCTTGCCGCCGGCCTCGACCAGGTCCTTCGCCTCCTTGAGGCCGAGACCGGTGATGGCGCGGACCTCCTTGATGACGTTGATTTTCTTCTCGCCGCCGGACTTCAAGATCACGGCGAACTCGGTCTGCTCCTCAACGGCGGGCGCCGCCGCGCCACCGCCCGGCCCAGCCGCAATCGCCACCGGCGCCGCGGCCGAGACACCCCACTTTTCTTCCAGAAGCTTGGACAGCTCCGCCGCCTCCAGCACCGTCAGCTTGGAGAGGTCGTCCACAATTTTTGCCAGATCAGCCATGACTCACATTTCCCTTTTCAATCTTGTGCTTTCAGTACGGCCACAGGGGCCACAATCGGGTATTTGCTCGCTCGCCTTATGCCGCCTTGGCGCTCTGGGCGTGCAATACGCGCGCCAGCTGCGCCCCCGGCTCCTTCAGCACGCGGGCGATCTTGGTTGCCGGTGCCTGCAGCAGTCCGATCAGGGTCGCACGCAGTTCGTCGAGCGACGGCAGATCGGCCAGCGCCTGCACCGCCTTGGTGTCGAGCACGGCGGAGCCCATGGCGCCGCCGAGGATGACCAGTTTGTTGTTCTCCTTGGCGTACTTGACGGAAACCTTGGCCGCGCTGATCGGATCACCCGAATAGGCGATGCAGGTCTGCCCCTTGAGCAGGTCGGCGATCGCCTCCGCGCTGGTACCCTGGAGCGACAGCTTGGCCAGCCGATTCTTAGCGACCTTCACGGCACCGCCGGCCGCCTTCATGCGTTTGCGATACTCGGTCATCTCAGCGACCGTCATGCCCGTGTAGTGGGCAACGACGACGGCCCCGATACCCTTCCAGGTCTCGTTGAGGGTGCCTACGAGTTCGCGCTTTTGCGCTCTATCCACCTTATCCTCACTCCGGCTGGCGGGTGGGCCATCACGGTCCCTACCCGCCGGTTGCACCTTGCCGTCGATGCGACGGCGCTTCAGGAACCCGTCCTTCCTCGCGCTTGTGACGCAAGGTGCAGACCCAAGAGTATCGACCGGCGACATCGCCAGTTCGTCTCCCGTCTCATGCAGGCCCTCGCTAGGCGAGGCTTAAACCGGACTGATCCGGCACCGGCAATCTCGGACAGGCTTTGGGCGACCGATGACCAAATGTCTGGCCGCCCCGCTTCCAGGCACTGGGCCTGAAAACCGTGGTTACTGTGCTCGTCGTTTACTCATCCTGCTGTGCTGCCACCACCGGCAACCGTGCCGGCGTCGATCTTGACGCCCACGCCTTGCGAGGAGCTGAGCGAAATCTTGTTCAAGTAGTTGCCCTTGGCCCCCGGCGGCTTGGCCTTGATCACGGCATCGACGAAGGTCTTGATGTTTTCCACCAGCGCCTGATCGGCAAAGCTGGCTTTGCCGACGCCGGCCTGCACGATGCCAGCCTTCTCGACGCGGAACTCGACCGCACCGCCCTTGGCGCCCTTGACCGCCGAGGTAACATCCATGGTGACGGTGCCGACGCGCGGGTTGGGCATCAAACCGCGCGGACCCAGCACCTTGCCCAGCCGCCCGACCAGCCCCATCATGTCGGGGGTGGCGATGCAGCGGTCAAAGTTGATGTTGCCCTGCGACACCTGCTCGACCAGATCCTCGGCGCCAACCACATCCGCACCGGCCGCCTTTGCCTCCTCGGCCTTGGCACCGCGCGCAAATACCGCCACGCGCTGGGTGCGCCCGGTACCATTGGGAAGGGTACAGACGCCGCGCACCATCTGGTCGGCGTGCTTGGGATCAACGCCGAGGTTCATGGCGATCTCGAGGGTCTCGTCGAACTTGGCTTTCGCCCGTGATTTGACCAGCTTGACCGCCTCGTCGACGGGGTAGAACTTTTCGCGATTGACGCCCTCGCGGGCGGCTTTCAAGCGCTTGCCGATTTTTGCCATCGCCCCCTACTCCACCACCTGCAGACCCATCGAACGCGCCGAGCCGGCAATGGTCCGCGCCGCCGCCTCGAGGTCGTCCGTGTTCAAGTCCTTCATCTTCTGCTTGGCCACCTCACGCACCTGCGCCATGGTGATGGTGCCGGCGCTGCTGCGCCCGGGTTCCTTGGAACCGCCGTTGATCTGCGCCGCCTTTTTGATGAGATGGGAGGCCGGCGGCGTACGCATCTCGAAGGCGAACGACCGATCGGAAAAAACGGTGATCTTCACCGGGATCGGGGCGCCCTGCTCCAGGTCCTTGGTCTTGGCATTGAACTGCTTGCAGAATTCCATGATCGAGAGGCCGCGCTGGCCGAGCGCGGGCCCGATCGGCGGCGACGGATTGGCCTGGCCCGCCGGAACCTGCAAGTTGATATAACCGTCGATCTTCTTCGCCATGAGTTTGCTCTACCGCTGATCCTGCTTGCCCGAGACGCCGCGGCGCCTGTCACGAAACCTTTTCGACCTGGCCGAATTCCAGCTCGACCGGCGTCGGCCGCCCGAAGATCGACACCGCCACCTTGAGGCGCGCGCGCTGCTCGTCGACCTCCTCGACGTGGCCGCTGAAGGACGCAAACGGGCCATCGGCCACCCGCACTTGCTCGCCGATCTCGAAGGTGACCATCGGTTTCGGCCGCTCCACGCCCTCTTTCACCTGATGCAGGATGCGCATCGCCTCGTCCTCGGTGATCGGGACCGCCTTGTTGTCGGCGCCGAGGAACCCGGTCACCTTTGGCGTGTTCTTGATCAGGTGATAGGCAGCATCCGTCATGTCCATCTTCACCAGCACGTAGCCAGGAAAGAACTTGCGCTCGGCCTGCACCTTGCGACCCCGCCGGACCTCGACGATCTCTTCCATCGGCACGAGCACTTCCTCGAACAGGTCGGCCAGACCCGCCGCCTTGGCTCGCTTCTTAATGTCCTCGGCCACCTTCTTCTCGAAGTTCGAGTAGGCGTGCACGATGTACCAGCGCTTGGCCATAATGCCGTCTCTTACCTTCAGATCCGATGCGCGCACGTCGGAGACCGCCACCTTAGTGTCCCAACTGAAGAATGAAGCGAACCAGCCCGCCGATGAACATGTCGGCGAGCAGAAAAAACACCGACGTCAAGGCGACCATCACAAGCACCATGGCCGTCGTGATCCAGACCTCTTTCCAGGTCGGCCACGTGACCTTCGATACCTCCTGGCGCACCTCTTGAATGAAGTGTAGCGGGTTCTTCACGCTTGGCTCACGATCCAGTCGGCCGCGCGACCACGCACGGCCGTTTGTTTGTCTGATTTGATTTACGGCCCGCAATTCTGCGCCGCGTGCCTCCAGCCGAAGAACAAGGTCACCCAATACTTGGCAGGGGCGGAGGGTCTCGAACCCCCAGCCTTCGGTTTTGGAGACCGACGCTCTACCAATTGAGCTACACCCCTTGAGCCTGGCCGCCCACGCGGGAGCGCCTACATAGCCCAGTTCGCACGGCTTGTCACACTTTTT
>DATFVO010000017.1:0-7263 GCA_035260265.1 Methyloceanibacter sp. | reverse complement strand
AGCCTGCTAACGAAGAGGCGGCACGAGCTGAGACAAAAGGCGAGGGCGAGAACGAGCGCGAACCCTTAGACGAGACTGAGGCGAGAGAGCACAACGATGCTCCGCCGGCACGCGCGAGCCTGCCAGAGATCAAGAGTTTCGTGACCCACCTCGCGGCGGGCGTGCTCGGCGGGCTGGTCGGCGTCATCGCCCTGGCGCTTGCCTGGGGTGTGCCGTCGGGCAAGCCGGGCAACAACGCCGCCGAACTTGCCAAGCTCGATCAGCGCATCGCCAAGCTCGAGTCCGTGCCCACTGCGCAGGAAAGTACTGAAGCGGAGGCTGAGATCGACACGAGGGTTAAGGCGCTCGAACAGCGCCCAGAGAAGCCAGCCCCGGACCTCTCCGATTTGACCAGCAGGGTCGCTCAACTCGAGACGTCGATGAAGACTCTGGCCGATGCCGCCAAGCAAGGCGGCTCGGTCGCCGATGCCGCGGCCGTGAGCCAGCAGATCAACCAGGCCGAGCAAAGGCTGCAAGGCAAGATCGACACTGCGCTCGCGAGCGAAGGCAGCAATGCCTCGACCATTCAGGAGATGCAGAACTCGATTTCCGAGCTCAAAGCCAAGATCGCCGCTCTCGCGGATGCCGAGCTTGGCACAGGCGACAGCAACGAGCTCTCCGAGCTGTCGGCACGGGTGAGCAAGATCGAAAAAGCGTTGCCTGAGCTCGCCACTGCGGCAAGCAGGGGTGCAGCAGACACAAAATCGGCAGCCGTCACCATCGCTTTCGCCAATCTGAGGGCTGCGGTCAGCGAAGGACGCCCGTTCGCAACCGAACTCGATACCATCGGCACGCTCTCGCCGTCAGCGACAGATTTGGGGGCGCTTCCGGCCTATGCCGAGAAGGGCATCCCCACCGTGCCCGAGCTTGCGCGCTCGTTCGACGCTGCCAAGGATTCCGCGCTTGCCGCCACAGCTCCTCCGAGCTCCGGCGGCTCACTGCTCGACAGCCTGATGGCGAGCGCGGAGTCCCTTGTTAAGGTCCGCAGGGTCGATGCTACGGCGACGGGCGACACGCCGAGCGCCGTGCTGGCGCGAGCCGAAGCTGCGCTCGACAAAGGCGATCTAGCCACGGCAATAAAGGAAGTCGGGACGCTGCAGGGCGCGCCGCGCGATGCGTTCTCCGGCTGGCTCGATCAGGCGCGCGCCCGCCTCGACGCGGATGAGATCTTGAAGCGGCTGGAAAGCCTTCTGCTCGTCTCGGTAAGCGGCGGCAGCGAGCCTGCGCAACCATAGTCGCCATGATCCGCGTCCTCATCTTTACCCTGTGTGTGGCGGCGGCGGCGCTCGGAGTCGCCTGGCTCGTCGACCGCCCCGGCACGATCACCGTCGAGTGGCTAGGCTATGAGGTCGAGACCAGTGCGCTGGTCGGCGCGCTCGCCATTGTTGCCCTCGTCGTGCTGCTCATTCTGCTATGGGGCCTGCTGCGCTATCTCTTCACGCGTCCCGCCGCTATTACGGCTTACGCCAGGGAGCGGCGCAAGCGGCAGGGCTATGATGCACTCTCGCGCGGGCTCCTCGCCATCGGCGTGGGCGACCGCGCGCTTGCTCAGCGTTATGCCGGAATCGCAGCGCGCAACCTGCCGCGCGAGCCTCTGACCGGGCTGTTAAAGGCCCAGGCGGCGCAGCTCAAAGGCGACAAGACGGCAGCACGACGCGCCTTCGAGGCCATGCTCGATGACCCAGAGACCCATCTTCTTGGCGTGCGCGGTCTCTTCCTCGAAGCCAAGCGCAGCAACGACAACGCCGCGGCGCAGGCTCTGGCGGAGCAGGCGGTGAAGAGCGATCCAAAGCTCGGCTGGGGCGTGAATGCCCTGTTCGACTTGCAGGCTCGCGCCGGCGACTTCGCAGGCGCGCTTGATACGCTCGCCATTGCGCGCCAGAACGGCCATGTCGAGCCAGATGTCGCGGTGCGCCGCCGCGCCGTGCTTTTGACCGCAGAGGCGCGCGAGAGGGAGGTCTCCAATCCGGACAAGGCGCTCGCTCTGGCGAGCGAGGCGTTGCGGCTTGCGCCTTCTCTCGTGCCCGCCGCCGTGATCGCCGGCCGCATTCTTGCCTCCAAGGGAGAGAGCCGCGCCGCATCGCGCCTCATCTCGCGCACTTGGAAGCTGTCGCCGCATCCGGACCTCGCGCTCGTCTATGTCTATGCCAAACCAGGCGAGCCGCCGCGCGAGCGAGTGAAGCGCGGCAAGCACCTTGCGAGCCTCGCGCCGAATGACATCGAGGGCCCAATCGCCGTCGCCAACGCCGCGATCGAGGCGCATGAATGGCAAGAGGCGCGCGACGCGCTCGCGCCCTACATCGATGGACGCCCGCCCGCGCGCATTTGCGCGCTCATGGCGCGCATCGAGGCCGGCGAGCTTGGCGACAAGGGCCGCGAGCGCGAGTGGCTCGCGCGCGCCGTGCGGGCGCCGCGCGACCGGGCCTGGATTGCCGATGGCTACGTCTCTGACCGGTGGCTGCCGGTCTCGCCAGTGACCGGCGCAGTCGATGCCTTTGAATGGAAGGCGCCGGTCGATGCCATCGGCCGTGGCGACGATACCCTTCTGATTGAAGAACGCCCGTTCGCTCCTGCCTCGCAAGCAAGCGAAATGCCGGCGCTGACCTCCGCGCGCGTCGATACAACGCCAGAGGCCGCCAACGTGGTCGAGGCGGCCCCGGCCGGAGCGAGGGATGGCAAGGATGCGACGGCGACGCAGCGGGCAAAGACCGGCAAAGAAGGAGCCCGTCCCAAGGTCGACCCGAAGGAGAAGCCTGCCATCTTCGTGCCGGCGCATGCTCCTGATGACCCAGGGGTTGCGCAGGGCGAGACCGAAGAGACTCCGAGCACGCTCGAGCGCCTGCGCACGGCGCAAATCCGTTAGGCGCCAAGCCTCAGCGCGCAAACTTGCATCGCTTCAGCAATGGCATTAAGTCACGCAGGCACGCGAAGGCGAAGTACGGCCGCTGTAGCTCAGGGGTAGAGCAGGGCTTTCGTAAAGCCAAGGTCGGGAGTTCAAATCTCTCCAGCGGCACCAGTTTCCCCTGGGGTTGGCTGATTCCACGGGCTTTGCGGGCGGCGCGCTGACCGTACCAACAATCTCACCTACATGCGGGGCTTGTCGCGGGGCAAATAGCCTTCGCGCTCAAGGTACTGAATCAAAGTTAGCTCAATCAAATTGCTGACAGTGCGATGGCTGTCCCGCGCCGCCGTTTCGGCGGCGGCGGCCACAAGCGGTTCGAGTCGAACGCCGGTTGCCTTCCGTCTGGTTTTAACTTTCGATTGCATCGAGTCCCACCGTTTGAATCACGCGGCTTAGTCTTTCTTCACGAGCAGGCTTGGCAGTTTCGCAATGTTGGTCGCTATGCGTCTAGCTTCGTCCATCGTGAGAACGTGGGCTATATCGGCATCGGCTTTTGTCTCTCGCCCATACACATAGGCAAGCGACTGCCCGTGAGCGTCCTTAACTTTGAAGCCACGAGGAGTCTGCTCGACGGTCCAGGGCGGCGGAAAGCGGCATGCCGCAGGGGTGAGACCGGGAACGGCGAAACGGGTACGAGACTCTAGTAGTACTCGCGCGGGTATCGCCTCGGCGCATACTGGTAATCGTAATCTCGATGGCGCCTCGGCTCATAATAATCGTAGTCTCTGTACCGCCTCGGCTCATAATACCCGCCGCCGCAACGTATGCACCTCTCGCCGTAACGGTCTAACTGATAACCCTTAGGGCAATTGCTGCCCGCCCTCGTACAACCAATTTTTTCGACCGGGGAGAAGGCGCGTGGCAATGAGCCTGCTGTGTTCATGAGCGAAGTTGCGTGAGCTGCCCACATCATTGAACCGCAGAGTGTCAACGCAGCCATCGTGGTAAGCGCAATTTGGGATTTGCTCATTTCCTAGATTCCTTTCGATGTTGATTTTACAAGCTCGCCCGACTCAAAACAAAAGCCCCGGAACGCAGGTTATGAAGCCGGGGCTACCGTTATCGGCGCTGGCTGGCGTTGGGGCCGCTCGGGGGTGCTGCGCCGATTATCGAAACTGAAAACGGGGTGCTAATGCCCTGGTTCCGCGGCACCTTGTCTTTGTAAGCACGATGTGGCTTCCGGGTTACAGTCTCCGGATGACTTTGGCGCTATAGGAGTCTCGCGGGTGTGGCCGCTTTTTGATTCACTTGGTGAATACAGCGGAGACCACGGTAAACCCGGTCTCCTGATCTCTGAGCGGTCTCGGGACGAGCCTCCTGGGGCCGCTTTCTTTCGCCCTAAGAAGCTCATCATCAAGCTGTAGACTCCACAGTAGCCAGCCTGTCAGGCTTTCCACCTCTCTTAGGCTGGTTAGGCCCGGTGCCTCCATCCCTGCACATGGACTCCCGAGGTGCCGGGCCGCCAGTGCCGCTTGGGGCCGTCATGGAGAGAATGTTAAATGATGAAACCTGAAGCATGCGCTAACTGTGGGTCGCCAGACATTTCTTGATGGGTTACGGGTAAGCCTTCAAGCTTTAAGCGATCGCCACGCCATAAGGACAGAGAGATGCTTTACCTCTGCCCCTCCTGCTTCAGAAAGGAAATGTCGGCTCGAAATCTACGCGAAGATCAATGGCGGCCCGGCTTTCATCCACGAGCTTCGTATTTAAAGGAGAGTTTTAGCTTGGTGCGATAAGCCTCAACCTTACCATCGCGGACAACCAAGTCCTTCTTGACCACTTCGGCTACGCGCAGCTCGCGCAGATGTTTTGCAGCTACCTCAACCACGTTCTTGGCAGCGTCTTCCCAACTTGTGCGGCTGGTGCCGATGAGTTCGATAACATCATATGTGCTGTGGGAATGAACAACCTCATTGGCCATCGTCCTCTCCCTTCCTTATTGCACTAACTCTTTCACCGTCGCGTGCCTCAGCAGCCGTGCGCCAGCGAGATGCTTCACCTTCAGAGTGAGTTCGGGTCGCACCCAGTGTGCATCTCGGTTTCTCAGCCATGAAAGCACCGGACGTTCCTGCTTAAGTTCAGCGAGCCTAGTGCGAAACTCCTCGCGTGCTCCTGAACGAAGTGCGATGAAGGCCGGTCCTGCATAGACAAACTGCCCCCGTTCTGCCTTGGCGAGAAGCGCACGGGGGGCATTGGTCTTACGGTCGCGGTCGATGCCAAGCAGAAGGAACTCGCTTTCGGTAAAGCACTTGGTCTTGAGCCAGGTCTTGCTTCGACCGCTGCGGTATCGAGAGGTTGCGAGTTTGGAGACGATGCCTTCCAGCTCATGCGCGGCACATGCATGAAGGCGGCAGCATCGCCAATGAACTCTTCGCTGAATTGAATCCGGTTGTCTGGGTCTTGCTCGATTAGTCGCTTGAGTTTGGTGCGGCGTTCGATAAGGGGCTTCTCGCGTAGGTCTTTACCGTCGAGATGCAAAAGGTCGAAAGCGTAGAAGATTAGCTGTGCGGGCTGAGACCGCAGCGCTGCCTGCAACGCCTCAAAGTCAGACACACCGCGAGCATCCTGCACAATGACCTCGCCATCGAGGATTGCCGACCGGCACGGCGGCTTGCGTGCCGACGCGATGATGCCGGCATAACGGTCGCTCCAATCATGACCATTGCGCGTGTAGGCGCGAGCAGTGCCGCGCTCGACTGTGAGCATGGTCCGGTAGCCGTCATGCTTGATTTCATGAATCCAGTCAGCGCCTTCGGGCGGCTGGTCGGTCAAGCTAGGGAGTTGTGGCGGAATAAAAAGCCAGGGCGGGAAATGCGGGTCACACTAAAACTATCTAACAGCCTGTCGAAAAATGCGAGTCAGCGTAATGGGGGAGGAACGCCAGCCGAGATGCAGCGGGCAAGTGGTGCTAGGCTAGCGGTGAAGGCTACGGAGGTCTGTCGATGCCGAAACGCAGCTGGCGCCGCAAGATCATGCAAAGCTCTATTGAGACCGGGCAGCCTCGGGATTCTGACCCCGCGTTCAAGGTTGCGTTTGCAATGACTTTGCTGATTTGGACAGTGGGAGGGCTAGCTATCGCGCTGGCGATTTTCGCCCAGTAATGACTATAGGGCCGACGCTCGCTCCGAGGTTCGTTGATGGCGGCCGCCCATTTTGAACGGCAGCACTGAACCCCCAAGCGCTGCCGCCAAAATCGGAAACCTAACCGAGAGTCCAGCCCGCTACAGCTACGGGCCTCCTCACGACTCCGCGTAGGGAAAGAGTTGCCCGTTCCGCAGGCAACCGAAGCCTTCAATTGAGGCGGTCCCAGGCTAAAAAGAAGCCCCGGTCAGGTTTCTGACCGAGGCTTCCAAGGGGAGGAAGCGTAGCTACAAGGAGGAGAAGCGAACCACGCTTGCAGAAGCTCTGCAAGAAGAGGGCCGTTGGCCCGAAAGCGCCATCAACGGCATTTGCCCCGCCCCGTGCCCTAATCGGCAGGCGCGCTGTCACTTATTTATCGGTTTTATCGGGGGGCTTGATTATAGTTTTCCAAATCGATGACCGGCAGTCCGCCAAGGCTGCGTTGTGAGCATCCGCGCGTTTGTTCGACTTGATTAGGTCCACTCCGCAGTCATCAATTTTTTTATTGCAAGCTTTCGCCTCTTCAAGTCGGCCACTCTCCATAAGGGTAGCGCACTGGTCGTAATCGCCGCATTTTTCCGTGACCTCGTAAGTCGGCCAATTTGAATCGTCCCCATCAGGCGGACATGGGGACTCTGCTTCGGCCATCTTAGCAAGCACCAGTATCATTCCCACGGCGAAACACCGCGCGATCGTGTGGGGCATGGGTGAATATTGTCAAAGAAAAGGTCCGCCGTAGAGGGCGGCCTTGTCGCACACTGCCTTCTGCCTTCACAGAAGTTTATCCAACTGCCGTTATGAAGTGCGGACATGAATTGCGCGCCCGCGTTGCATATGGGACGCAGTGCGAGCCAAGTTTAGGCGAGCAGATTGTCAAAGGGAGGAATTAAGTGACTACCGTTGCTGTGAAAATCGCAATCATTGCCGGACTAGCGATGCCAGCTAGTTTGGGCACTGCTTTTGCTGGAACTACTGATGCTCCTGCTCAGGACGAGCCTTTAACCGTCCAGTCGAACGCGGCGCTCCACGAGAGCGACTGCCAAGCCATTTGGTCCTTGGCGGTCCCTGATAACGATAGACTAAGCTACGACAAGGCTACGCCGTACGTCAGCGACTTGCAGGCTGCCGACCCCGATAGCGACGGCTATTTCAACAAGACCGAGTTTATGGACGCCTGCCAAAAGGGGCTCGTACATAGCGTA
>DATFVO010000016.1:0-3560 GCA_035260265.1 Methyloceanibacter sp. | reverse complement strand
AGCTCGGCGCCGAGTTTCTGCAAATCTTCATGATTGGTGTCGACGAACTCGCCGCCGAGCTCGCAGAACATGCCCTTGTAGAAATCGTATTGGGTGAACATGCGTCCGACCCAACGATTGCTCGCCTCGAAGAGAACGGGCTTCGCGCCGTGCTGCTGCACGCGATAGGCGGCAGTCAATCCAGCAACACCGCGCCCGACAATAGCGATCGAGCTCGGTCCAGGCTTCTTCGCGTAGGCGCTCCGTTCCAAGACTGGGGACAAGGCTGCCGCGCCGGCTGCAGCTGCGGATAGCCGCAGCAATTGACGCCGTGTCAGGGCCGAAGCGCGGCCACGCCACACCATTTTCATGCGAAGCGACGGCAAGTGCTTTTTTTGGCGGTGGCGAATAGAGGCGTGCGCGACATAGTGTGGCTCTCCCGTCTCAAGACTGTCTCACAGACGACTACATTGTTGAAGCAGACCTAAGTTGGGTCACCCGCCTGCCTAAATTGTCATCGTCATTTGCGCGACGGCAACAAGCACGAGGCAGGCAGCGGTTTGTTGGTGACTTCGCGAAGGACGAAGCTCGACTTTAAGCGCGCGACGCCCGGAAGGCGCGACAGCTGCTCCTTGTGGATACGCTCGAAGTCGGCGAGATCGCGCGCCATGACGGTGATGAGATAGTCGTCCTCGCCGGACATCAGATGACAAGAAACCATGGAGGGCGCCTTGGCGGCGGCCTCCTCGAAAGCTTTGAGCACATCCTCGTTCTGACTGTTTAGCCCGACATGCACTACGATCATCATGCTGAGGCCAAGCGCCTGCCGGTTGATACGCGCTTGGTAGCCCTGAATGATCCCCTGCTCCTCGAGCCCGCGGATGCGCCGGGCTATGGCGGTGGCGGAGAGCGGGATGCGCTCGGCGAGCTCGACCTGGCTCAACCGCCCGTCTTCGAGCAGTGCCCCGAGAATCGCGCGATCGAGCGCGTCTAGCTCGATTTCCGCCATTTTACAGCTCGTTTTGCCTAATTTGAGCGGATTGTCTGCGCAATTCTAATTCTACACCGAAGAAAAAGCCAGCAATCTTCCTGCAATTTGTGGCAGCCTTACCGTTGAAGCGAAGTAGGTCCTGGCAATCGGAGTCCATCATGCGCATCGGTGTTCCGACAGAGATCAAGAGCAATGAGTTTCGCGTCGGGCTCGTGCCCAGTTCGGTTCGCGAGCTGACGGCGCGCGGACATGAGGTCGTGGTGCAGTCCGGCGCAGGCGCCGGCATCTTCGCCGACGATGCCGACTATGAGAAGGCCGGCGCGCGCATTGTCCCGACGGCCGAGGACGTGTTCGCCGAGGCCGAGTTAATCGTCAAGGTCAAGGAGCCTCAGGCAGTCGAGCATCGCCGGCTTAAGCCGCATCAGATTCTGTTCACCTATCTTCATCTCGCGCCAGATCCTGAGCAGGCTCGCGGCTTGATGGAATCAGGCGCGACGGCGATCGCCTATGAGACGGTGACCGACGCTCATGGCGGTCTCCCTCTTCTCGCGCCAATGAGCGAGGTCGCAGGCCGCTTGGCCATTGAAGCCGCGGCAATTGCGTTGAGGCGTCCGACCGGCGGGCGCGGCGTGCTCATGGGCGGCGTCCCCGGCGTGCGGCCGGCCAAAGTGGTTGTGCTCGGCGGTGGTGTCGTCGGCACGCACGCAGCGCGCATGGCAGTCGGCCTCGGCGCGGAAGTCTCGATCATCGACAAGTCGCTGCCGCGGCTGCGGCAGCTCGACGAATTGTTCGAGGGCCGCGTGCGCACACTTGCCTCGACCATGGACAGCATTGAGACCGAGGTGCTCGGCGCCGATGTCGTGATCGGCGCGGTGCTCGTCGCCGGTGCCAGTGCACCGAAGCTCGTCAGCCGCGAGATGCTCAAGCACATGAAGCGCGGCGCTGTACTCGTCGACGTGTCGATCGATCAGGGCGGTTGCTTCGAGACCTCGCGGCCAACGACACACGCCAATCCGACCTACGAGGTCGACGGCATCATTCATTATTGCGTTGCGAACATGCCCGGCGCGGTTCCCGTCACGTCTTCACAGGCGCTCAACAATGCAACTTTGCCCTTTGTGATCAAGCTCGCGGACAAAGGCCTCGCGGCGCTTGATGAGGACAAGCACTTGGCTGCCGGACTCAATGTTCGCAGCGGACGGATTGTGCATCCCGCGGTTGCCGCTTCGCTCGGTTTTGACGGAAGTGACAAGCGAAAAGTGCGGCTTGTTGCGGCCGAGTAAAGCAGATCGAATCTTTTCCCCGGGCGCGCCCCCCAGCGTCCGCAGCAGCCGGTCCGATCCCCTCCCCCAAGGGCGGACCGGCTTTTCTTTGCCCACTCCTCGGCTTCTCAATCCGCGGCGGTCTTGAGCACGCCCGAGAAGATATCGAACAGCTGATCGATCTCTTTCTTCTCGATGATGAGCGGCGGGGAGAGCGCGATAATGTCGCCGGTGGCACGCACCAGAAGCCCGCGGTTGAACGCCTTGACGAAGCGCGTATGTGCTCGCCTTCCGGGGGCATCGGGGATGGTCTCGAATTCGATGGCGCCGATCAGCCCGATATTGCGGATGTCGATGACGTGCGGCAGGCCTTTGAGCGCATGGACCGCATGCTCCCAATAGGGCGCAAGCTCTGACACGCGCGTCAGCAACCCCTCTTCCTTGTAGACCTCGAGCGTCGCGATGGCCGCCGCGCAGGCGACTGGATGACCGGAGTAGGTGTAGCCGTGGAAGAAATCGATGGCTTCCTCAGGGCCGGACATGAAGGCATCGTGGATCTTCTTCTTTACAAACACGGCGCCCATCGGGATGGTGCCGTTGGTAATGCCTTTAGCCGTGGTGATGATGTCAGGGGAAACGCCGAAATATTCCGAGCCGAACGGCGTGCCGAGGCGGCCGAAGGCGGTGATGACCTCGTCGAAGATGAGCAGGATGTCGTGCTTGGCGCAGATCGCGGCGAGACGCCTCAAATAGCCCTTGGGCGGAATGAGCACGCCAGTCGAGCAGGCTACCGGCTCGACAATGACCGCGGCGATGGTCGATGCGTCGTGTAGCGCCACGAGACGCTCGAGATCGTCTGCGAGCTCGGCGCCATGCTGCGGTTCGCCTCTGCTGAAGGCATTGCGTGCCAAATCGTGGGTGTGGCGGATGTGATCGACGCCGGCAACGAGCGAGCCGAACCATTTGCGATTATTGGGGATTCCGCCGACCGCGGTTCCGCCGAAATTGACGCCGTGATAGCCGCGCTCGCGTCCGATCAGGCGAGTTTTCGACGCGTTGCCTTTTGCCCGATGATAGGCGAGTGCGATCTTGAGTGCGGTGTCGACCGACTCGGACCCTGAGTTGGTGAAGAACACATGGTCGAAGCCTGGCGGGGCGACATTGACGAGCTTCGAGGCGCACTCGAAGGCGCGTGGATGGCCCATCTGAAAGGAGCCGGCGAAATCGAGCTCGCCGACCTGCTTGCGCACGGCCTCGACGATCTTGGGCCGGCAATGGCCGGCATTGACGCACCACAGGCCCGATGTCCCATCGATCACGCTGCGGCC
>DATFVO010000015.1:0-7073 GCA_035260265.1 Methyloceanibacter sp. | reverse complement strand
GCGCGTATCGCCCTTCTCCGATGTCAGGGACTACGGCGCGCTACTCCAGCGGGCAGGCTTCGCGCTTCCCGTCGCCGACGCGGAGACTTTGAGCGTAGTTTATCCCTCGCCGCGCGAGCTGATGCGCGAGGTGCGTGCGCTCGGCGGCGGCAATGTTTTGCTCGCGCGCAGCAAGGCGCCGCTGTCGCGCAAGACGCTTGCGCGCGCCGAGGCGATCTATCGCGAGCGCCACGCGACGCAAGACGGTCGGATCAGCGCCACGTTCGAAATCGTCTATCTGTCGGGATGGGCGCCTGACCCGAGTCAGCAGAAGCCGCTTAGGGCCGGAAGCGCGGCGCAACGCCTCGCCGACGCGCTCCATACGACCGAGCACTCGGCGGGCGACAAGGCGAGCTTCCCTGCTTCTCTACCGAAACGGGAGAAGGGTTAGGGAGCGCTTAATCTCAATTCACTTGTCATCCCCCGCCTTGTGCCCCGGCATCCATGATTTGAGGCTTGGCGAGGTCTTAGTCGTGGATGGCGGGGCCAAGCCCGGCCATGCCGAGATTGGTTGTTAGAGCAGCTTGGGCAGGCTGGTCTTGAGCTGCTCGTCGGCCGGCGGCATGTCGTAGCGGCCAAGCTCGTCGGGTCTGACCCACAGAAGCTCCTGGTTCTCCTGGGCGGCGATCTCGCCCTGCCAGCGCTTGCAGAGATAAAGCGGCATCAAGAGGTGGAACTCTGGATAAGCGTGGCTGGCGAAGGTAAGCGGCACGAGGTCTGCCCTCGCGATCTCGATGCCAAGCTCCTCCAGGATTTCGCGGATCAGCGCCGTCTCGGGCTCCTCGCCGGCCTCGACCTTGCCGCCGGGAAATTCCCAGAGCCCGGCGAGCGGGCGTCCCGGAGGGCGCCTAGCGATCAGCACTTTTCCATCCCGGTTGAACAGCGCGACGGCGGCAACGAGCACGATCGGGTGCGTTCTTCCCTCATTCATGTTCGCACCCGGAGAGTCGCTGGCCTGCTCAAGACCGGTAGTCGGCGTTGATAGCGACATAGTCTTTGGTGAGATCGCAGGTAAAGACGGTTGCCGTGCCCTGGCCGATGCCGACATCGGCGCGGATCGAGATTTCGGCATTCTTCATATAGGCCGCGCCTTTCGCTTCGCGATAGTCCGGGGCCACCTCGCCCTCGGTTGCAACCAGGATATCGCCGAGCCAAATTGCAATGCGGTCGCGATCGGCGGCCTCGCCGGCCTTGCCGATCGCCATGACGATGCGCCCCCAATTCGGATCCTCTCCGGCAATCGCCGTCTTCACCAGCGGCGAGTTGGCGATCGACTGCGCGATGCGATGCGCGGCGGCGTCGTTCTCCGCACCGGTCACGCGCACAGTCACGAACTTGGTCAGACCCTCGCCGTCTTTCACCACTTGAAGAGCAAGCTCGCGCATGACTTGCGCGAGTGCCAAGCGGAAGGCCGTGATGCGCGGATCTTCCGCCACAGCAATGCGCGGCGCGCCGCGAATTGCGGCTGCGCCTGTGGCGAAGACAAGCAGCGTATCGCTGGTGGAGGTATCGCTGTCGATGGTGACGGCGTTGAAGCTCTGCTCCAGGCTTGAATCGAGAGACGCGCGGAGCGCGACCGGCTCGATCGCTGCGTCGGTGAAGACGAAGGCCAGCATGGTCGCCATATTGGGGGCGATCATGCCTGCGCCCTTGGCGATGCCGTTAATGCTGACCTCGACGCCGTCAATCTCGGTCTTGCGCGTGGCGAGCTTAGGGTAGGTGTCGGTGGTCATGATGGCGCGCGCCGCTTGCTCATAGGCATCGGGCTTGGCGCGACGCGCGAGATCGCCGAGGAGGCCAGTGAATTTGCGCGCGTCGAGCGGCTCGCCGATGACGCCGGTCGAGGCGACATACACATCGGCGTCAAGGCAGTCGGCAGCGCTGGCTGCCGCTTCCACGGTGAGCGCCACGGCCTCGCGACCGCGCTTGCCGGTAAAGGCGTTGGCATTGCCGGAATTCACCACCAGCGCGCGCGCCATGCCGTGCGCAAGATGCTGCCGGCACCAATCGACGGGAGCCGACGCGGTTTTGGACTTGGTCAGCGCACCGGCGACCGTTGTGCCAGGGTCGAACAAGGCGAAGAGCAGATCGGTGCGGCCAGGATAGCGGATACCTGCGGCAGTGGTCGCGATGCGCACGCCTTCGATGGGCGGAAGCTTAGCGAGGCGCTTAGGCGCGAACGGCGAAATCTTCCCCACGGCTCCTAAGCCAGGCGGTCATTGCTGCCCGCCATTATCCCCCTGGCCTTGCTCTTGCGGCAGCTCAGGCAAGGCCTCATCGTTGAGCGAGCCACTATCCATCGATTTCTTGAGCTCGGGATCGACCACTTCGACCTTCGCCGAGGCACGCAGGCCGGTGACCACCTCTTGCGCCTTCTGTTGCACGAGCTGGGCGATGATCGCTTCCTTGACCTGATCGAAGGTCGGCAGCGGCTGGTCGCGCTTCTCTTCGACCTTGATGATGTGCCAACCGAATTGCGTCTGCACTGGATCGGAGATCTGTCCGACCTCGAGCCCGAAGGCGGCATCCTCGAACGGCTTCAGCATGGTGCCGCGGGTGAAGAAGCCGAGGTCGCCTCCTTCCGAGTTCGCGTCTTTCGACTTCTCCTTGGCGAGCGTGGCAAAGTCCTCGCCTTTCTTCAGCCGCTCCTCGATTTCCTTAGCCTCGGCCTCGGTGTCCACCAGGATGTGCCGGGCGTGGATCTCCTGCTCGGGCTTAATCTGGCTGATCTTCTCGTCGTAGATCTTTTTGGCGGCGTCCTCAGTCACGGCATTGGCGATGTCAGCATCGAAGAATGCATCGCGCAGCGCGCGCCGTTCGTGATATTTGACCCGGTCAGGAAAGGTCGGGCCCTTGTCGAGACTGTCCTTCTGACCGGCCTCGGCCATCAGCTCGTTCTCGATGACATATTGCAGCAGGATCTTCCGGCGATCGGCGGGCGTATACGTCGCGAGCCGCGAGCCGACTTCGGTTGCCGCGAAATCGAGATCGGATTGCTTGATGTCGTTGCCGTTCACGCGCGCCACGACCACGTCTTCGGCCGCGGCGGGCAGCGCAACAAGGCCGACCATGGCTGCCGCGAGCAGCGGGACTGACCAGGTTTTCACGAGAATATCCTCATCTTCGGCTCGCCCATACTGCCCCGTTTCGAAGAGTCGGCGAGCGGGTTGGGTTCGCTTCCCTGGGCCGGGTTTTAGACCCGAGGCGGGCAGGTTGCCAAGCACCGAAATCTGCGGCCTTTGCGTTAATCACGTCCGACGAGCCAATTCGTCCGGCGGGGCGACCAGTCGCTGTTGCGGTCGATTGTGACAGAATATTGCTCACCGAGGCCGCCGGACCTAAGCGAACAAGCAACAAAAGAGGAGGAAACCTCATGAAGGCCAAGAGCTCCGTCGAACCCCTGAACGTACTGTTCCTCTGCACTGGCAACTCGGCGCGCTCGGTCATAGCCGAGTGCATCTTGAATCAAGAAGGGAGAGAAAAATTTCGCGCCTATAGCGCCGGCAGCCAACCGACCGGCACGATCAATCCGTTCGCGCTCAATCTGCTGCGCAAGATGCATTACGACGTCTCGGGCCTGCGCTCGAAATCTTGGAATGAGTTCGCGAAACCCGATGCGCCTAAGCTCGACTTCGCAACCAATGACGGCGCATTGGGGCGTGCCAGACCCCGCCAAGGCGAAAGGCAACGATGCCGCGAAGGCGTTTGCCTTCGACGACTGCATGCGCATGCTCAACCAGCGCATCAGCATTTTCGTGAACCTGCCGCTCGAAAAGTTGAGTAGGCTTTCGCTGCAACAGCATCTCGACGAGATCGGCAGGACGACGACTGCCTCCAGAGAGCCGGCCTGACGCGGCCTGCGCGCTCGTCGCGTTGACAAGGGTTTGGCCGCCTCTTATGTCTCGAATTGCTTTTGTTTCCCTGGCATTTTTTAGACGCTTTCAGCCGGTTTGATGGGGATCGGGCCGGCGAGCGTACTGCCATAAGAGGTTTATGAATTATGCTGTCCCTTGGCGCCATCGCCAGCAAGGTGTTCGGCTCTCTCAACGAGCGGAAACTCAAGAAATACGGACCCGTCGTCGCCAAGATCAATGCGCTCGAGCCGGAGATCGCCGTACTCTCAGATGATGAGTTGCGCGCTCGCACCGAGGACTTTCGCGCGCGGGTCCAGGCCGGCACCGAGCTCGATGACTTGATCCCAGAGGCCTTTGCCACCGTGCGCGAGGCTGCCAAGCGCACGCTCGGCCAGCGTCACTTCGATGTGCAGCTTATCGGCGGCATGGTGCTGCATGAGGGGCGCATCGCCGAAATGAAGACCGGCGAAGGCAAGACGCTGGTTGCCACCCTCCCCGTCTACCTCAATGCGCTCGCCGGACGCGGCGTCCATGTCGTCACCGTCAACGACTACCTCGCCAAGCGCGACGCGGCGTGGATGGGCGCGATTTACAATTTCTTGGGGCTCAGCGTCGGCTGCATCGTGCACGAGCTGAACGACGAGCAGCGGCGCGAGCAATATGCCTGCGACGTCACCTACGGCACCAATAACGAGTTCGGCTTCGACTATCTGCGGGACAATATGAAATACGCGGCATCAGAGATGGTGCAGCGCGGTCACTACTACGCCATCGTCGACGAGGTCGACTCGATCTTGATCGACGAGGCGCGCACGCCGCTTATCATCTCCGGCCCGCTCGACGACCGCTCCGAGCTCTACAACACCATCGACACCTTTATTCCCAACCTGGACAAAGCCGATTTCGAGCTCGACGAGAAAGCCCGCATCGTCACCTTGACCGAAGTCGGCAACGAGAAGATCGAGCGCCTGTTGTCGGAGGCCGAGCTGCTCAAGGGCGACTCGCTCTACGACATCGAGAACGTCACCGTGGTGCATCACGTGCAGCAGGCGCTCCGCGCCCACAAGTTGTTCCAGCGCGACCGAGACTACATCGTCAACAACGGCGAGGTCATCATCATCGACGAGTTCACCGGCCGCATGATGCACGGGCGGCGCTATTCCGAGGGCCTGCACCAGGCGCTCGAAGCCAAGGAGCACGTAAGCATCCAGCCTGAGAACCAGACACTCGCCACCATCACCTTCCAGAACTACTTCCGGCTCTGCGAGAAGCTCGCCGGCATGACCGGCACGGCCGTGACCGAGGCCGACGAGTTCCTGGAGACCTACGGCCTCGACGTGGTCGAGGTGCCTACCAACATGGAAATGATCCGCGCCGACGAGGACGACGAGGTCTATCGCACCGCGCAGGAGAAGTACCGGGCGATCATTGATCTGATCAAGGATGCGCGCAAACGCGGCCAGCCGATGTTGGTCGGCACGGTGTCCATCGAGAAATCTGAGATTCTGTCCGGCCTGCTCAAGAGGGAGAAGGTGCCGCATCAGGTACTGAATGCCCGCTATCACGAGCAGGAAGCGCATATCATCGCGCAAGCCGGAGTCCCCGGCTCCATCACCATCGCCACCAACATGGCTGGCCGCGGCACCGACATTCAGCTCGGCGGCAATCCCGACATGCTGATGGAGGATTGGCTTACCGCCGAGAAGGAAAAGGGCAAGGAGCTGATGCCGGATGAGATCGCCGCCAGGCGGAAAGAAATCGTGGCGGAGGTCGCCGAGCGCAAAAAGACGGCGCTCGACGCCGGAGGTCTTTATGTGGTCGGCACCGAGCGCCATGAGAGCCGGCGCATCGACAATCAGCTGCGCGGCCGCTCTGGCCGGCAAGGCGACCCCGGCCGCTCGCGCTTCTTCCTGTCGCTCGAAGATGACCTCATGCGCATTTTCGGGTCGCAGCGCATGGACGGTATGCTTCAGGCGCTCGGCCTAAAAGAAGACGAGGCCATCGTCCATCCCTGGATCAACAAGGCGCTGGAGAAGGCGCAAGCCAAGGTCGAAGCACGCAACTTCGACATCCGCAAGAACCTGCTCAAATACGACAATGTGATGAACGATCAGCGCAAGGCGATCTTCGATCAGCGCCGCGAGCTGCTGAGCGACGCCGATCTCTCCGAGACCATCGCCGACATGCGGCGGCAGGTTATTGACGATCTGGTCGCTGACGCCATCCCCGAAAAGTCCTATGCCGAGCAGTGGGACGTCGAGACCCTGACGCAGGCCATGAAGGATATTTTCGACCTCGATCTCCCACTCGCCGATTGGGCAGCAGAGGAGGGCATCGGCGAGGCCGAGTTCTACGAGCGCCTGATCAAGGCCGCGGACGAGAAGGCCGCGAACAAGGCCGCGAATTTCGGGCCGCAGGTGATGCGGCAGATAGAGCGGGCGGTCCTGTTGCAGACGCTCGACAATTTGTGGCGCGAGCATCTCGTCACGCTCGAGCATCTCCGCCAGGTCATCGGCCTGCGCGGCTACGGCCAGCGCGATCCGCTCAACGAATACAAGAACGAGGCCTTCACCCTGTTCGAGCACATGCTGGCGCGGCTCAGAGAGGCCGTGACCGGTCAACTCATGCATGTCGAGCTTGCCCGCCCAGAGGAGGCGCCGCCGCTAGAGCCGGCAGAGCTTCCGCCCATGGAGGCGCATCATTTCGATGCGAGCACCGGCGAGGACGAGTTTGCGCTCGAAACGGCGAATGCCGGCGGCAATGGCAGAGGTGGCGCGGCCAAAACTGCGCGGGCGCGGAAGGCAGGGGCCGCAGCCGCGGCGGTCAACCCCGCCGATCCCGCTACGTGGGGCAAGGTGCAGCGGAACGCACTATGCCCGTGCGGCTCAGGGAAGAAATACAAGCATTGCCACGGCGCATTTAATTAAGGCCACCCTGGCGCCAGTGCGGTCCCGCTCAAAAAAAGCTGACTGCTAGTGCCCGGAGGAATCGTCGGACTGGGTTGAGTCGTCAGGCGAATAGTTATCCGGCGCCGCGTCGTGGCCCTGCTTGAGGTCCTCGATGCCTTGCTGGATCGACTGCATCTGGTCGTAGTCTTGCTGCGTCGCGCCGCCGGTATTCGGGTCTGAGCCAATGGTCACTGCGTCGGTGTCGCTCGAGTTGTAGCCGCCACTGTCATCA
>DATFVO010000014.1:0-2713 GCA_035260265.1 Methyloceanibacter sp. | reverse complement strand
CGAATGCCGCGATAAGCTTCGGCGATCAGCTGCTCTGTGCTGAGCCGCTCGTCTTTCGCATAACCCCAAAATTCGCGGCGGACGCGCTCGTGCATGCGTTCGGCAAAGGCCTCGGCAAGGCGATCGGCGAGCGCTTTCAGCATAATTCGTCCGTAATCATCGGTTTTGTCCAGATAACGGGACAGCGCCTCGCTCTCGCCAAGCCCGGCCGTCACGGCAAAGGCGCCGATATGGTCGGCGATCCGGGTCGCTTGCGGGGCGATGAAGTCGGCAAGCGCGGTATGCGCGCGATCGCGCACGTTCTCACGCGCCATCTGCTGGCGCAGCGTATGCAGCACGGCCTGGCGCGTGCGCCGCTTCTCATCCGCGTAAAGTTCGATATCGTCGCCTGAGGCATTGGCCGGCCAGAAGCCGACCACCGCGCTGGCCGTGAGCCAATTGCCCGCCACGATGCGCCTGAGCATGGCCTGTGCGTCGGCCAAGAGCTTGCGCGCTTCGCTCCCCACCACATTGTCATCAAGGATACGCGGATACTTGCCCGTGAGTTCCCAGGTGGCAAAAAAGGGCGTCCAGTCGATATAGGGCACGAGCTCGCCCAGCGGATAGTCCTTGAACCGGCGCGTGCCGAGAAAGCTCGGCCGCACCGGCCGGAACTTGGACCAATCGATCTTGAAGCTGTTGGCGCGCGCGGCAGCGAGCGGCAGCCTCGTCTTTTTGCCTTCGCCTTTGAGATAGCCCTCGCGGATCCGGCTGTATTCGGCGCGTATTTTCTCAAGGTAGGGCGCACGCTCGCTTTGCGACATCAGGTTCGACACTACGCCGACGGCCCGACTGGCGTCCGTGACATAGATGGTCTGACCACGCGCGTAATTGGGATTGATCTTGACGGCGGTGTGCACCCGGCTGGTGGTGGCGCCTCCGATCAACAGCGGAAGGCTGAAATTCTCCCGCTCCATTTCGGCGGCGACGTGGCACATCTCGTCGAGGGAAGGGGTAATCAAGCCCGATAAACCGATGATATCGGCCTTCTCCCGGCGCGCCGCCTCAAGGATTTTCTGCGCCGGCACCATCACGCCCAGGTCGATCACCTGATAGTTGTTGCATTGCAGGACGACGCCGACGATGTTCTTGCCGATATCGTGCACATCGCCTTTGACGGTCGCCATCACCACCTTGCCGGCCGCCGGCAGCTGGTCGAGACCGGACGCCTTTTTTTCCGCCTCCAGGTAAGGTTGCAGATAGGCGACGGCCTGCTTCATCACGCGCGCCGACTTGACCACCTGGGGCAGGAACATCTTGCCGGCACCAAACAGGTCACCCACCACGTTCATGCCGGCCATCAGCGGACCTTCGATGACCTCGATCGGCTTGGCCGAGCTCCGCCGGGCCGCTTCGGTGTCGGCCTCGATGAAGTCGTTGATGCCGTGCACGAGGGCGTGCTTCAAGCGTTCCTCGACGGTGGCCTCGCGCCAGGCGAGATCCTTCTCCTTGGATTTGACGCCCTCGCCGCGATAGCGGCCAGCGGCTTCCAACAGCCGATCGGTGGCATCGGCACGGCGGTTCAGGATGACATCTTCACACAACTCCCTCAGCGCCGGCTCGATGTCGTCATAGATGGTGATTTGCCCGGCGTTGACGATCGCCATGTCGAGCCCGGCGGCGATGGCGTGATAGAGAAAAACCGAATGCATGGCCTGGCGCACCGCCTCATTGCCGCGAAAGGCAAAGGAGAGGTTGGATACGCCGCCCGAGACGTGCACGTGCGCCAGCTTGGCCTTGATCTGGCGCGTGGCCTCGATGAAGGCCAGCCCGTAACCGTTGTGTTCCTCGATGCCGGTGGCAACCGCAAAAATATTGGGATCGAAAATAATGTCTTCGGCGGGGAAGCCGAGCTTGCTGGTCAGGAGGCCATAGGCGCGCTCGCAGATCACCACTTTGCGTTCGACGCTGTCGGCCTGCCCTTCCTCGTCGAAGGCCATCACCACGACGGCCGCACCATAGCGCATCAGCTTGCGGGCATGCTGCAAGAACGCCTCCTCGCCCTCCTTGAGCGAGATGGAGTTGACGATCGCCTTGCCCTGCACGCACTTGAGCCCGGCCTCGATCACCGACCACTTCGAGGAATCGAGCATAATCGGCACGCGGGCGATATCGGGTTCCGAGGCGATCAGGTTGAGAAACGTCACCATCGCCTTTTCGGAATCGAGCAGCCCCTCATCCATGTTGACGTCGAGAATTTGCGCGCCATTCTCGACCTGGCTGCGCGCCACCGCGAGCGCCGCGGCGTAGTCGCCAGCTTCAATCAGCTTGCGAAATTTGAGCGAACCAGTGACGTTGGTGCGCTCACCGATATTGATGAAGTTGGTGGCAGCGCTGGGGCGGCTCATCGCTCGTTTGCTCCAGCGTCAGCCGTGCACGAAGGGCTCAAGACCCGAGAGGCGCATGCGACGCTCGATCTCGGGCAGGCGCCGCACGGGGAAGGTCTCGACCTTGGCCTTGATGGTGGCAATGTGCTCGGGCGTCGAGCCGCAGCAGCCCCCGACGATATTGAGAAGACCGTCCTTGGCCCACGGTTCGATGTGACCAGCCATGTCGTGCGGCCCCTCGTCGTATTCACCCATGGCGTTCGGCAGCCCGGCATTGGGATAGGCGATGACGCGCGTCTGTGCCACGGCGGCGATTTCGGCAATGTAGGGGCGCATCAGCTCGGCGC
>DATFVO010000013.1:0-2785 GCA_035260265.1 Methyloceanibacter sp. | reverse complement strand
GGCGTGTTTCTTTGTTTCGTGCCGAGAAACGAGGACTAACTCGATGACCATGCGGCGCCAAGCTTTGCGCTCTTGCGAGCTCTCGGCGATTTTATTTTTCCTTTCAACGATCCTGATTTTCTTCGCGCTGCCAAGCGTCTTGGCCAATTCCGGCTTGGCACCATCGGGGGAGCCTGCGATCAGCGGCGCCGCTCAATTCGTCAATCTCAAGATCATGCTGACGCTCTTTTTGCTAAGCGCGGTGACGTTCGTCTTCTGGCGTTACCACCGCCGCGATTATGCCTCCCCGCGGCGGATCGGGAGGAGGATCTGATGCCGAAACGGGGGTCGGCGCAGCTCCTCCTCCTCTCTTTCCGTACGCGTGCAGCGCTCGGATTGGGAGCCTTTGCGGCCGTGATCAGCCTTGGGCTGGGGTGGTTCTTCCATATCAGCGAAGATTTTCCTGTGCTGACCAAGATCGGGCTGGCTCAGGTGATCCGCGAGGCCGCCTGGGAGCATGCCCTTGCAGGGCTGCCGGAAGAGCCGTGGCCCTGGGAAAACGCGCAAGCAGCAAACCCGAAAGTGCCGCAGCTTGGCTTAAGCGCGGCAGTCGTGGGCGCTGCGAACAGTGATGACCGCCTGTCTCTTGAGCCGCCAAAGCCGGGTAAGAGCAACGCTGCGCATTTCGCTCGGCGCAAGGTCAGCGGTGTGGAAGTTGGCGACCGTATTACGGTCACCGCCCCAGACGGCTCCTCGCGCAGCTACAAGGTTACCGGACAGCGGGTCGTCGACCCTCACCTCGCCGAGACCGAGCCAAAGCCCGACGATGCCGGGGTGTCGCTCGTAACCTGCTCGACACTAGACCCGCTGCTTGCGAGTTCACTTCGCCTCATA
The DNA here is from genome assembly GCA_035260265.1 of Methyloceanibacter sp. Taxonomy (GTDB): domain Bacteria; phylum Pseudomonadota; class Alphaproteobacteria; order Rhizobiales; family Methyloligellaceae; genus Methyloceanibacter. The sequence continues at coordinate 1,912 of DATFVO010000013.1, read as the reverse complement.
ATCCAGGCGATTAGAACCGAGCCGGCCGCGCCCGGGGCGACCGCCGAGCAGAAGCTCTAGTCGATATTTCTGAGCCTTACTGGTTCCGGCGCCGGGTTGATTTCTTCTTTGGCGGAGGTGTGGCCGGTGCCGTTGTCTCAGGCACTGTGGTCGTAGCGCCGGTCTGGGCCCCTGAAGCCGCGCCGGCCGTTTGCGATCCGGCGGCGAGCGGCGCGCCTGTTCCGGCCTGCGCCGGCTGTCCGGGCGCAGGCGTTCCAGTCGGCGGCACTGACGTACCCGACGGCGCTGCTCCCCCGGGCAGCGCGGCGGAGGGCTGCTCAGGTTGGCTCGACACACTGGGCGCCGGGGGTGTCACGCTTAGCGTTGGCGACGCCAGCGGACGGCGATCCGCTTCGATCTTCTCTTTCAGCTTGTCGAGTCCAGCGCGATATTCAGCGCCGATAAAGCTATCGAGCATCAGCGCTTTCCACCTCTTGAGCGGACTCGAGCCCGTGTCATAGCCGAAGCTCCAAGTGAGCTTGCTCCCTGAACCTGAAGGAGCGATCTCGAACGTGCTCGTTCCTTCGACATTGTTGAAATTGGCGGCAAGCTCGACGCTACGGTTGAGATTGCTGTCGCTGATCGACATGCTGCCAGTGCCGATCGACGGCTTTTGGCTGGTCCATTGGATTTGCGCACCCTTCCCCTCCTCCGGGCCGCCATAGGTCATGGTTAACTGCGGATCGCGCAGCTTCCAGGGCGACCAGTCGCCGAGGCGGTGCAGATTGTTGACATAGGGGAAGACGGCCGATTCCGGCGCGTTGATCACGACCGACCGGGCGACCGTTACATGCGCAGGCAGCCCGACCGCGACCGCAGCCAAGATCGCAACGAGACCCACAAGCCCGAGCACTAATCGCATCAATGGACGCATTCCCCGCCTCCTTTTTCGACGCGCGTTCGGCGATCGTTAGCTCGGAGGTTGGCCCCCAGCGCGGGCAAAGTAAACCCCCTCGATTCTTCACAGAAAGCGATTACAGTCTGCGGGTCAACAATGAGGGAGGCTGGAGATGAATCTCTCACCGCCAACCACCGCGGTGTTCATCATCTCGGTGGTGTTGGCCGTTCTGGCCATCATCGGAACGTTCGTGGCAATCCCATTCATCAGCGGCCACGCCTTCTGGGTCGCCATCGTAGCCTACATCATCTTGGCGGTCGGCAACTTGTTCAGAGGCATCTGACCGCAATCTGCGACCTCCGGTAGGTGGCAGCCCATCCGGAGGCTCAGTCGTTGCGGCACCGGTCAGGCCTGCCCGCGAAACACCAGTGCTGCGCCGAGCGCGATCAGGGCAAAGCCTGCGCTCTGCGTAAGGCTCAGCGGTTCCTTGAAATAGACCGCGGTGAACCCGGCGAACACGATGAGGGAGATAACCTCCTGGATGGTCTTGAGCTCCGCCGGTGAATAGACGGCGCTGCCGATGCGGTTGGCAGGCACTGCGAAGCAGTACTCCACAAAGGCGATCCCCCAGCTCACCAGCACCACGGTTACGAGCGGGATCGACTTGAACTTGAGATGGCCGTACCAGGCAATGGTCATGAATACGTTCGAGCGGCCGAGAAAAATAATCGGGGCGAGCTGGGGCCAAAGCCCGGACAGAAGTGAGGCGGGAGGCATTTCGACCTCTAGCGGTGTTGCAAAGCGTGATGGGCTCACGGGATTACGGGACGCGCCTCATCGAGGCGAGTTGACATAACGTCCCGAGCCCTGCCGTGGAGGGATCGAACTTCCGCCCTCAGCAAGGATGACTCTTTCCATCATCCTCGTCGAGCGTGCCCGAACGGAGGGCCGGACAGACCAGCCCTCCACTCAGTGCCTAAAGATCGTCGTCGTCCCTTGCCCAGGACGGCCGGTAAGGCTGCGGGCTCGGGCTTG
>DATFVO010000012.1:0-4223 GCA_035260265.1 Methyloceanibacter sp. | reverse complement strand
ACTGGTCCCCGCCGGAAAGCTCGATGAGGAAGACCAGGACATTGAGGCCGACGAGAGCATAGGTGACGTATGGGGTAGTCCGCCGCTGCGAGTCGTCGTCGCCGACAGGGAACATGCGGGGGTTCTGCCTCGTTTTGGTAGCGGGTCGGCGGCGATCATAGCCGAGGTCGGAGGGAAGTCTATCGGGCTGGGGAAGCCCGGTGCCAACGGGGGTGCTGATTGGCAACGGTTCTGCCACAAACGACAAATTCCTAAGTGAATTAGGGTGGCCGCAACGGCGGTCTGGGACTACCTTTACGGGGCTACGAGGGGTTGTAGATGGGCGGATGGTCCTTAGTCGGGCGCTTTGGCGCCATGGCCCGAGTTGCCATTTTTGCCTTATCGATTGTCGGGGCGGCTCTCGCCGAAGTTGTTTCGTCAGGCGCGCAAGCGCCGGATGGCTCAAAGCCATCAAGCACGGTGGAGCTTGCGGTCACTCCGCCTGACCAAAGCAACCAGCAGGCGCCTAGCCCAACAACCGCGGCCACAAATCCCCCAACGCAGTCTTCAGGCAGTGGGAACGACGCCGCAAGCCCGGCCCAAACTGCCGCGATAGCGCCGAGCGAAGCTCAGCATCAGCCGCTCGATAGCGTCGGCCCAGCGCGGGCCGCAGCAGAGCCGGCTCCTTCAGATACCGCGGCTCCAGCTTCGGGCGATGATACACCTGCCGACCGCGCTGCTCCGAGCGAGGACGAAATTCCTGACGCCACTACGGCGCCGAACAAGGGTGACCACAAACCGAGTGACGCTGCAGCGCCCGCATCGAGTGAAGCAGCGGCGCCAGAGCAGGCCGCAGCGGACCCGATCGTCGCAGCCATTCGCGAGAAGCTCAAGGATCCCGCCCTGCGCAAGAGTGCGAATTCGGACGATCTCGCTGCACTGGCAGATTTCTACGCAGAGCGGAGCAATCCACTTTGGATCACCTCGATGGGATTTTCGGCGCGGGCGCAAAGTCTCATTGGTGAGATCCAGGACGCCGACGATTGGGGTCTTGCTTCAGAGGCCTTCAGCCTGCCGCCTGCCGCCGATCTACCCGCCACCACCGAGGCCCAGGCTGCAGACGAGATCAAGCTCGGGCTCGCCGTTTTGAAATATGCGCGACTTGCCCGCGGTGGACGGATGACCCCGGCCCGCGTCAGCGTCCTTCTCGACCAGAAGGCGACTCTCGTTAATCCCAAGACCGTGTTGACCGAGATTGCCGATTCGACGGCGCCGGATGCTTATCTGCGCTCGCTGCAACCGAAGCAGGAGCAGTTCGAGCGTCTGCATCAGGCGCTCGTCAAGCTCCGCGCCAGCTTGAAGGCGCGAGGACGCAAGCCAGCAAGCGACCCAGTGGTTCAGCGGATCGTCATCAACATGGAGCGCTGGCGCTGGATGCCGCCAGAGCTCGGTTCATACTACGTGTGGGACAACATTCCGGCCTTTACCGCCCGCGTCATGAAGAACGGCAAGTCGATCTATGTCGAGAAGGTGGTAGTGGGGCAGCTGAAATACGCCACCCCGATCTTTTCCGCCCATATGCGCTCGATCGCATTTAATCCGGAATGGATCGTGCCTGAGACCATCAAGCTCGAAGACCTTCAGCCTGCCTTGCGCGGCGGCGTGTTTGGCGTACCCGATACGTCCGTACTGCGCGACCACGAGCTCACTGTGAGCTATCAGGGGAAGCCCGTCGATGCCGAGCAGGTCGATTGGGGGCGGGCCAACATCCTGCAATATACCTTCACCCAGCCGCCGGGGCCTGACAACGTGCTCGGCAAGCTCAAGTTCAATTTCCCGAACAAGCACGCGATCTACATGCACGACACGATCCAGCCAGAGTTCTTCGACGAGGAGGTGCGCGCGCTGAGCCATGGCTGCATTCGCGTGCGCCAGCCCGACCGACTCGCCACGCTGCTGCTCGGCGAGGACAAAGGCTGGTCGGTGCAGCAGGTGCAGGACCTGCTCGCCACCGGCAATAACAGCATCGTTCCCTTGGCGCGTCCGGTGCCGGTGCACCTCACCTATTTCACGGTGGTCGCCGACGAGAAGGGCAAGCTTCAGACCTTCGCCGACATCTACGGGATCGACGCCAAGATGAGCTCGCTCCTGTTCGGCACACCGCTCAGGTCTGACGGCGGCACGGTCGAGGCCGCGGGAGACGGCGGCGCGCCGCCAAAGAAGCGCGCGGCGTGGAACAGCGGCCAGGGCAGCCTCTCAGACGCGATCAACGGCCTGTTCGGAAATTAGAGCGGCGCTATTTCGCCGGCGCCGGCGTCTCGGCGTTTTCAATGGCGGCCAGGATTGCGCGCGCGAGTTCCGTCAAGGATGGATCGCGCGCCCCCATTACCAGCACGAGGTCTCCCGGCTGCGCCTCTTCGGCGATACGCGCGATAAGCTGTTCGCGCGTCGGCGCGAACTCTGCGTTGGTGCCGCGGTCGGCGATTTCAGCGATGATGTCGGCCGCCGAGAAGTCCCGCGTTGCGGTGCCGCCGGCATAGAACACTTCGAGCATCCACAGCCTGTCGTCCGGCGCGAGCTCGCGCGAGAACGTCGCGACGAAATCCCGGCGCAAAAAGCGGGTGGGGCCATAGCCGTGCGGCTGGTAGATGGCGAGCACGCGGTTTGCTCTAAGATGCGCAGTCTTGATTGCCGCGGCGATCTTCTCGGCATTGTGCGCGAAGTCGTCCACCACCTCGACTCCTCTCGCTTTGCCAACCGTCTGGAAGCGCCGCCCGATGCCTCTGAAGCTTGCAAGCGGGGCCGCCATGTCGGCGAGCTCGACGCCGAGGGTGCGACAGGTGGCGATGGCGGCGAGAGCATTGGCGACATTATGCGCGCCAGGCACCGGAAGCTCGAAGATGACGTCCCCCACCACGCGGAAACGGCTCGAAGCCGGCCCGAGCTCCACATCTTCGCCCCGCACATTGGAGCGTCGGCTGATGCCGAATCTCAGCGCACCCCCGGCAAACGGGTCGAGATTCTCGGTATCTCCAACGACCAAGGCCTCCCGGACGCGGGCGCGCAAAGTTGCGAACATGGCTGCGACCTCGGCCATCTCCTTGTGATCGCGCTGAAGATTGAGGATCACCCCGACAGATGGCGCATAGCGCACGAGCGAGCCGTCGCTCTCGTCGGCCTCGACCACGAGAAGATCTGAGCTGCCGGCAAAGGCGTTGCCGGGGAGCCCTTGCGCCACAAGCTCGGGTAGATCGCCGCCGGTGATCACCGAAGGATCGCATCCGGCGCCGCGCAATATGTCGAACACCATCGCGGTCACCGTCGACTTGCCGCTCGTCCCGGTCACTGCGACGGAGCGATGGCGTGCAACGAAATATGCGAGTAGCTCCGAGCGATGAACGATGGGAACTCCCATCGCCTTGGCCGCGGCGAAATCCGGCACCTGCTCTTCGACCGCGGTCGAGACCACAAGCGCAGCGCAATCTGGTCCTAGCCCGCTGCCGTCCTGCGGCACGACCTTGATGCCGAGGCTCTCGAGTTGCGCCCTGAGGCCCGTGCGCTCGCCGCGATCGAAGGCCCGGTCGCTGCCGCTCACGTGTCCTCCGGTCATCACCTGAAACTGCGCAAGCCCGCTCATGCCTGATCCAGCAAGGCCGGCATAATGGAAGCGACCCTTGCCTTTAGGATCGGGAAGCTCCCGCGCATCGGGCACGGCGATGAGCACGAAGTCGCCTTCGCTGAGCCGCGAGAAAAGCTCGGTCACATCTCGGTTCGAGAGCCGCACGCAGCCATGGGAAACCGGACGGCCGACCAAGGCTTCCTGGTTGGTGCCGTGGAGATAGATGAAGCGCTCGAGCGAATCGCAGCCGGGCCCGCAATTCACGCCATTCTCTAGGCCCTCAAGCGTGAGGATGCGGGTGAGGATCAAGTCTTCATCGCCTGCCTCTCCGCGCCATGTCTCGCCGGTCGGCTCGCGCGACACGAACACCGTTCCGGAAGCCGCGTTCTCGCCGATGCGGCGGTGGATGCGGTGCCAGCCAGGCGGCGTGCGGTATGAGCCTTCCGCGCTGCCAATGCCGTTGCGCGCGGTGGAGACGGGCCAGGCCGCGACCGCCGTGTCCTTTTCGAGCAGCGTGGCGAGTTGGCGCTCCACGTCGATCACGAGCAGCCGCTCCGGCAATGAGGCAGGAGCGCCCGGCCGCGAGAGGTCGCGCTGCGCCAAGCCAAAGGCGCGGGCAGCTGAT
>DATFVO010000011.1:0-4453 GCA_035260265.1 Methyloceanibacter sp. | reverse complement strand
AGGCCGCCGAGCTTGGCGGCCTCGAACTTTTGCGCTCGCGCGATCCGGTCTTCACGCTTGTCAGCGCGGGGAATTTCAATACCTTGCATGTAGTGATTCGTTCGAGTTGGCGATCAGACATGATGGCAAGGGCAAGAGGCTGCCCTTGAAGAGGCTGCGCCATGATGAGCTTACCTTTTCTTCTGTTTGCCTGCGGACTCGGTGCGGCTTGGCTCAGGCAGCGCGGAGCGGCTATGGGCTTTTGGTTCGCGGGTCTTGTGGTGCTACTCGTGCTATTCCGGGTGCATATGAGCGATGTGCTGAATATCGCCTTGTGAGTTAGGGGGGACGTTTGCCTGGCGACCTGTCAAGGCTGCTCAACGCCTTGGGGCTGATCCTTGTCGACACGGTGCTTGCGCTCGCCTTTGTCGATCAGCTTTGGTTTCGCGATCTGCCTTGTCCCCTCTGCATTCTGCAACGGGCTGCATTTTTCGCCGCCGGTTTCGGGCTCGCGCTCAACATCGTCTTTGGCCCGCGCCCGAGCCACTATGGCGCGACCATCCTCGGAGCGGCCACTGGCGCTGCCATCTCGATGCGCCAGATCCTTCTGTATATCGTCCCAGGTTCAGGCGCCTACGGCAACGACATCTTCGGCCTGCATCTCTACACCTGGGCGTTCATCGCCTTCGTCCTGATGATTATCGGCAGCGCCATCCTATTGTTGGACGACCGGCAATTCGCCCGTACCGAGCCCTGGTCGACTCATCTCAACGTGCTGCCGCTTACGGCCTTCATGGTGTTTATCGTGCTTGTGGTCGGCAACGTGATCTCGACACTCTTGATTTGTGGCGGAGGACTCTGCCCTGACTCACCTTCGGGGTACCTCATCCTCAACGATAGCTTGAGCCTAACCCAGCTGAGCCAAGCGTTTTAGCCGGTCGAGCGCGCCCTGCAGGATATAGGCTGCGGCCATCCGGTCGATCACTTCGGCGCGGCGGTTGCGCGATGCATCGGCCTCAATCAGGTGGCGCTCGACCGCCGCGGTCGAAAGCCGCTCGTCCCAAAAGGCGAGGGGAAGATCGACGCGGCTGGCGAGGTTGCGGGCGAAGGCCCGGGTCGATTGCGCCCGTGGCCCTTCCGAGCCGTCGAGATTAATGGGAAGGCCGATCACGATCGCGCCGACGCCGTTCGCATCTATCGCCGTGCCAATCAATTTCGCATCCTCCGTGAATTTCGTGCAGCGGATCGTTTCGTAAGGTGTAGCGATCGAGCGGGTTACATCGGACAGGGCCATGCCGATGGTCTTGGTGCCAACGTCGAGGCCGAGCAGCCGAGCTTCGGGCTGAAGCAGCCTGGGCAGGTCTTCAATTGTCACAATAGATGCTACAGTCACGGGCGGGGCATCAGCGAGAGAAGCGCATGAAGATAACGTGGTTCGGCCATTCCTGCTTCCGCATCGAGACGGGCAGATCGAACATCCTGATCGATCCATTCCTCACCGGCAACGCCACTTTCGAGGACGCCGACATACCCTTGCACAACGTCACCAAGGGCGTGACGCACGTGGCGCTTACTCACGGGCACGAGGATCATACCGGCGACACTGTGCGCATCTGCAAGGAGACCAACGCCCAGCTTCTCGCCGTGCATGAGCTTGCCACCTATTTGGCCGGCCGGGGTGTCGAGAAGGTCGATCCGGGCAATACCGGCGGCACGCTCTATCACGACGACTTCGAGCTCACCTTCGTGCCGGCCTGGCATTCCGCCTCCAATATCGTCGATGGCCGCCCCGTCTATCTCGGCGCCTGCTGCGGGCTCGTTCTCGCGGCAGGGGAGGGCAAGACCGTGTACCACATGGGCGACACCGCGATTTTCTCTGACATGGCGCTGATCAACGAGCTCTACCGCCCCGAGATCGGCTTCGTGCCGATCGGTGACCGCTACACTATGGGCGCTAAGACTGCGGCGCTCGCTTGCAAGCGCTTTTTTCAATTCGAGGTGATCGTGCCTTGCCATTACGGCACGTTTCCCGTGCTCGATCAGACGCCTGACAAGTTCCTTGCCGAGATGGACAGCAACGTGGTGGTGGTGCCCAAGGTAGGCGTCCCCTTCGAGGTTTGAACGCGCATTGCCGCTTATGCGGCCCGGTGCTAGAGGAACGCCGGTAGGGCGCAGCCCGCAAATTCGCCGACCCTGTCATGTCAGTCGATCGCGCCACAGTCCGCCGCATTGCCCGCCTCGCCCGCATCGCCATCACCGACGATGAGGCGAGGCGGCTCGAGCAAGAGCTTTCCGGCATCCTCGACTGGGTGGCTCAGCTTAACGAGATCGACACGAGTGCGGTCGAGCCCATGACGCGCGTTGCTGCCATGAAGATAAAGATGCGCAAGGACGAGGTGACCGACGGCTTCTGCGCCGACGACATCCTCAAGAACGCGCCTAAGGTCGACGACCACTATTTCGTCGTGCCCAAAATTGTCGAATAGGAGGGCCGCGATGCGATGCACCGCACTTCTCATGACTACGATTTGGCTGCTCGGTACGAGCGCGCTCGCCGCCCAAGGCCTGCCTGACGGCACCTTCGCCTCCTCCAAGGACGGCTGCGCCAAGCTCAAGACCAAAACGACTGCCGAGCTCGGCGAGGATCTCGATTTCACGGTGGTAACCAAGACCGGCCTCACCGGCTATCAGCAGCGCTGCGATTTCATCAATGTCACGCCGCACAACGCGACAAGCTGGCTCGCGACCGCCTATTGCGAAGAGCAGGGGAATGCCTATCCCGATCTCTTCGCCATCGCGCAGAAAGATGATGGTAGCCTCAGCGTGACGCGGCTTGCTACCGAGCCTGAAAGCTATGACGGCGAGGACGATTCGGAGCGTGCCGACCAGAACCCAGCTGGCGCTGATGCCGAAAAGAATCCCGTCACTAGCGGCAATCAATCCTCCGCCCAAGGTCAGTCAGAGGACGATCTCAATCGCTATGTGCGCTGCGACAGCGTGAAGCAGTAGACGTTGACCGAGCTCACAGACCTGACGATCGCCGAAGCGCGCGAGGGGCTTGCCAAGAAATCCTTCTCGGCGAGCGAGCTTGCCCACGCTCATATCGAGGCGATCGATGCCGCCAACGAGGCGCTTAACGTCTACGTGCTGACAACTCCCGAACGCGCGCTCGACAGGGCAAAGGCGAGCGAAGAGCGGCTCAAGAGAGACGAGGGTGGCGCGCTGGAAGGCATCCCTCTCGGTATCAAAGATCTATTCTGCACCAAGGGCGTACGCACCACGGCCTGCTCGCACATTCTCGACGGCTTCACGCCCACCTATGAATCTACGGTGACCGCCAATCTATGGGCAGCCGGCGCGGTCATGCTGGGCAAGCTGAATAACGACGAATTCGCCATGGGCTCCTCGAACGAGACAAGTTTCTACGGTCCCGTGATTAATCCGTGGCAGCGCAAAGGCTCGAACGCTAAGCTCGTGCCCGGCGGCTCCTCCGGCGGGTCGTCGGCTGCGGTCGCGGCGCGGCTCTGCATGGGCGCCACCGCAACCGACACCGGCGGATCGATCCGCCAACCCGCCGCAGTCACCGGCACGGTCGGCATCAAGCCGACTTACGGCCGCTGTTCGCGCTGGGGCATCGTCGCCTTTGCTTCGTCGCTTGATCAGGCAGGGCCGATCGCACGCACCGTGCGTGATGCCGCCATTCTGCTCAAGGTCATGGCGAGCCACGATCCCAAGGACACGACCAGTGTCGATCTCCCGGTGCCGGACTACGAAGCTGCAATGATGAAGGGGGTAAAGGGCCTCACAATCGGCATCCCCAAGGAATATCGCGTGCCAGGCATGGCGCCGGAGATCGAGGCCCTGTGGCATAAGGGCGTCGGCTGGCTTAAGGACGCCGGCGCGAAAATCAAAGAGGTGAGCCTACCGCACACCAAATACGCGCTGCCCTCTTATTATATAGTCGCACCAGCCGAGGCGTCCTCGAACCTCGCCCGCTACGACGGCGTGCGGTACGGCTTGCGCGAGCCTGGCTCCGACGTGATTTCGATGTATGAGAATACGCGCGCCTCGGGTTTCGGCCAGGAGGTCAAGCGCCGCATCCTGATCGGGACCTACGTGTTATCGGCCGGCTATTACGACGCCTATTATTTGAAGGCGCAGAAGGTGAGGACATTGATCAAGCGCGACTTCGATCAGGCGTTCGAGAGCGTCGATGCCATCCTCACGCCGACCACGCCTGGGCCTGCCTTTGCGCTCGGCGAGAAGTCGGGCGACCCCGTCGAGATGTATTTGAACGACATCTTCACGGTGACGGTAAATATGGCTGGTCTTCCGGGCATGAGCGTGCCGGCGGGACTCTCGTCTGAAGGCATGCCGCTCGGGCTTCAGCTCATCGGCAGGCCGTTCGATGAGGAGACCCTGTTCCGCGCCGGGCGCGTCATCGAGGAAGCGGCAGGTCCTCTCGCCAAGCCGC
>DATFVO010000010.1:0-3538 GCA_035260265.1 Methyloceanibacter sp. | reverse complement strand
CTCTGCCGATGGTGCAGGTGTCTCGGCCGAGGGCTGCGGCGTCTCGGCTGAAGGCGCCGGCGTTTCGGCTGAAGGTTGCTGCGTCTCTGCCGATGGTGCAGGCGATGGCGGTGGAGTCTCCGCCGAAGGTGGAGGCGTCTCCGGCGGAGGTGTTTCTGCCGATGGTGCAGGCGTCTCGGCTGAGGGCGCTGATGCCGGAGCAGCAGGAGTAGGCGAAGGTGTCTCAGCCGACGGAGCTGGCGCTGGTGCCGCTGGCGGAGTCTCGGCCGACGGAGCCGGTGCTGACGGTGCTGGCGCAGGCGTCTCTGCAGATGGTGCCGCCGCTGGTGCCGCCGGGGTAGGTGTCTCAGCCGATGGAGCCGGTGCTGAGGGTGTTGGCGCAGGCGCTGGCGTCTCAGCCGATGGTGCCGGTGCAGGCGCCGCCGGTGCAGGCGTCTCGGCAGATGGTGCCGGTGCAGGCGCCGCCGGAGCTGGAGCCTCTTCCGGTTTCTTCTCGGCCCCTCCCGCAGCAGGCAGCGGCGGAGGGTTGTCGTTCTTCGAGCGCAGGAAGGCGATGACGTTGGCGCGCTTCTTCGCATCTGGAATGCCTGGGAAGGCCATCATCGTCCCCGGCGCAAAGACCTGGGGATTAGTGATCCACGTGTCGAGCAGCTCGTAAGTCCACACCCCGTCCTTCTGATGAGCCTTGAGCGCAGGCGTATAATTGAAGCCTTCGACCGAGGCGATGTTCCGCCCGACCACGCCATAGAGATTAGGCCCAACCAGCACGGCGCCGCCCTTATCGAAGGTATGGCAGACTTTGCACAAAGCTGCGTCGGCCTCGCCCTGCTTCGAGTCTGCCGATGCGAGCAACTTGTCGATCTCAGCGCCGCCACCGGCCGCGGATGCCGGCTTTCCGCCTTCGGCGGGCTTTTGCTCCGCGCCAGCGGTTGGAGCGCCTCCGGCGGGTGCCTGAGGCAGCGGCGGCGGGTTGTCGTTCTTGTTGCGCATGAACAGGAGCACGTCGGCGCGCTCCTTTGCATCGGGCAGGCCGGGGAACAGCGCCATCTTGGTTCCGGGCACGAACGCGCCGGGGTTGGTGATCATGGCGTTGATCTTGGCGTAGTCCCAATTGCCGAGCTCGCCGGCCTTCGCCTTCAGCGCGTCGGAATATTCGTAGCCTTCATGCGAGGCGACCTTCCGGCCGAGCACGCCGTAGAGATTGGGTCCGATCATGTTCGGACCGCCCTTGTCGAAGTTGTGGCAGATCGAGCATTTCTTCGCGACGTCGGCGCCGTGCGCCTCGTTCGCGCTCGCAAGCAGCGTAGCAAGCTCAGCCTCGCCACCGCCTCCGGCGGGCTTCTTCTCTTCGGGCTTTTGCTCTGCGACCTCGGGCTTATGCTCTTGGAACGCGATATTCACGATGGTCTTGGTGCCGAAGAACAGCAGCAAGGCACCGAGCACGGCCATCGCGATCTGATTCAGGCGGTAATAATCCATGATCCTCAATCCCCCCAGCAGGGCTACTTGCCGCGTAGCTCTTGCGACGGGGCGCGAGACTATAGGGCGTATGCGCTTGTTGCAACTCGGACATCCGCGTCGCTGCCCATTGTCGCGCTGGACTCTATCCCGTGCTACCTCACGCCTATCATGGACTGCCTGATCGTCATCCCGGCAAGGCTGAAAGCGACGCGGCTGCTCGACAAGCCTATGGCGGATATCGCGGGCGAGCCGATGATCGTCCATGTCTGGCGGCGGGCGGTCGAGGCCGATTGCGGTCCGGTCGTGGTCGCAACCGACTCTGAGGCGGTGCGGGATGCGGTCCTTCTCGCCGGCGGTAAGGCCCTTATAACGCGACCAGATCATCCGAGCGGCTCCGACCGGGTATTCGAAACCATCGAGAAATTCGACCCGAGGGGCGCCTTCGAGGTGGTGGTCAATCTGCAGGGAGACCTGCCCACGCTCGATCATCGCCTCGTGCGAAGCTGCCTCGCCGCGCTTCGCGAGCACGACGCCGACATCGCCACCCTCGCCGCGGCCATCACGCGCGAGGAAGAGCGAACCGACCCGAACGTGGTGAAGGTGGTGGGCTCGCCGCTCAAAGGCGGGTCGGTGCTCCGCGCGCTCTATTTCACGCGCGCCACAGCGCCTTACGGCGAGGGCCCGCTCTACCACCATATCGGCATCTACGCTTACCGGCGGCAGGCGCTTCACCGCTTCGTGTCGCTGCCGCCGTCCCCGCTCGAGCTCAGGGAAAAGCTCGAGCAGCTCAGGGCGCTCGAAGCGGGCATGCGCATCCATGTCGGGCTCGTTGACACTGTCCCGCTCGGTGTCGATACTCCGGCCGACCTTGCGCGGGCGCGTGAGCTTTTCAAGTCCCGCCGCTGACCTCGCCCGCTTTCCCAAGCCGATGAAGAGATCGCGTTCAAACAGAATTGCCTTCCAAGGCGAGCCGGGAGCCAATTCGCATCTCGCCGCGCGTGACGCCTACCCGCGCATGGAGGCGCTTGCCTGCCCGACTTTCGAGGACGCAATCGCCGCGGTGAAGACTGGCAAGGCCGGGCTCGCCATGATCCCGATCGAGAACTCGGTGGCTGGCCGCGTCGCCGACATCCACCACCTTCTGCCGCATTCGGGGCTGCATATCGTCGCCGAGCATTTCGAGCGCGTGCGCCATCAGCTGCTCACCCTTCCCGGCGTTAAGCTGTCCGAGCTCAAGAAGGTCCACAGCCACATCATGGCGCTCAGCCAGTGCCGCAACGCGATCCGCGCATTGAAGCTAAAGCCAGTGGTCGAAGCCGACACGGCCGGCGCCGCGCGTCATTTGCGCGAGACCGGCGACCGCAGCGCCGGAGTGATCGCGTCGAAGCTCGCCGCCGACATCTACGGGCTCAAACTGGCAAAGGCCGATATCGAGGATGCGGAGCACAACACCACGCGCTTTATCGTTCTTTCCGCCAAGCGAGTGAAAGCGCGCGCGGGCGACGGTCCCATGATTACGAGCTTCGTGTTTCGCGTACGCAACGTGCCTGCCGCGCTCTACAAGGCGCTCGGCGGCTTCGCCACCAACGGAGTCAACATGACGAAGCTCGAGTCCTACCAGCTCGAAGGCTCGTTCAACGCCACCATGTTCTACGCCGATATCGAAGGCCATCCCGGCGAGCGGCCGGTCAAGCTCGCCATGGAGGAGCTTCACTTCTTCTCGAGCGAGGTGACAGTGCTTGGCACTTACCCTGCGAGCCCGTTCCGCGCCGAGCTCAAGGCTTTGCAGGGCTGACCGCCTCGGTCGGGAATCTTTACGCCGGCTTGGCAGTAAAGAGTTGGCACCAGCCGCTTGCGCTGATCGGGTCTGCGACCACTTTGCAGGATGCGGGCGCTACGAACTGGACGCAGCCGGAGCATTGCTGCCCATCCTTCGGCTGATCCTGATATTTGGCGGCCTCATGCGTGAGCTTCTGCTGTGCGAACAGGTTCTGCGTAATCGCGTTGGTTGAGACGATAGCGCCGGCGATCATCGGCACGCTCTTCAACAACGAGCGGCGGCAAACGCCTTGTTTGG
>DATFVO010000009.1:0-2752 GCA_035260265.1 Methyloceanibacter sp. | reverse complement strand
CGACGCCATGAACGCGATGTCGTCCGATTTCAACGACCAGCCTGAGCAAGCAAGCCGTCCCTATGATGTCGCCCGCGACGGCTTCGTCATCGCCGGTGGCGCCGGCGTGGTCGTGCTCGAGGAGATCGAGCACGCCAAAGCACGCGGCGCGCGGCTCTATGGCGAGTTGGTCGGCTACGGCGCGACCTCCGACGGCTACGACATGGTGCAGCCGTCTGGCGAGGGCGCCGCACGCTGCATGCGCATGGCCATGCGGAACGGCAACGGCGAGGTCGACTACATCAACCCGCACGCGACCTCGACCCCGATCGGCGACATCAAGGAGATCGAGGCGATACGCGAGGTATTCGGCGAAAAGTGCCCGCCGATCAGCGCCACCAAGGCGCTCACCGGCCATTCGCTCGGCGCCGCCGGCGTGCATGAGGCGATCTATTCGCTGCTCATGATGAACAACGGCTTCATTTGCGAATCCGCCAATATCGAGACCATCGATCCTGCGGTTGCCGACATGCCGATCGCGCGTAAACGCCGGGATAACGTGGCCATTAACACAGTGATGTCGAACAGCTTCGGTTTCGGCGGAACTAACGCCACACTGGTGTTCCGCCGTGTGGATGGGTGAAGCAGGGGAGCTGACGGAGAGACGTCAATCCGTAACCAGAGTAGGCGCCATGGCAACAACAAGGGATATCGCTGAGCCTCGGCCGTTGATGGCGGGGAAGAGGGGATTGGTGATGGGGGTCGCCAACGACCGGTCGATCGCCTGGGGCATCGCCCGGGTGCTGCACGTTCAAGGCGCGGAGCTTGCCTTCTCCTATCAAGGCGGGGCCTTCGGACGGCGCGCTGTGCCGCTCGCCCAATCGATCGGTGCCAAGATCATCGAGGAGGCCGACGTCGAGGATTTGAAGAGTGTTGAGCGTGTGTTCGAGGTGATCCGCAAGAAATGGGGCTCGCTCGATTTCGTCGTGCACGCGCTGGCGTTCTCCGACCGCAACGAGCTCAAGGGCCGGTATTGCGATACCACGCGGGCGAATTTCGAGCACACCATGGTGATCTCGTGCTTCTCCTTCACCGAGGTCTCGAAGCTTGCCGCCGAGCTGATGCCCAATGGTGGCTCTCTGCTCACGCTCACCTATGGCGGATCGACGCGGGTAGTGCCCTGCTACAATGTCATGGGCGTAGCCAAAGCAGCGCTTGAGGCTTCGGTGCGCTACCTCGCTTCAGACCTTGGGCCGCAAAATATCAGGGTGAATGCGCTCTCCGCAGGGCCGATGCGCACGCTCGCTGGCGCCGGCATCTCGGATGCGCGCACGTTGTTCCATTTCCAGCAGCGCCATGCGCCGATGCGCCGCTCGCCGACGCTCGATGAGGTCGGCGGCGCCGCGCTCTATCTTGTGTCGGACCTGTCGGGAGCGGTCACGGGCGAAGTACATTTTGTCGATTGCGGCTACTCGACCATCGCCATGCCGAGCATCGGTGCGCTCAAGGTCATCGAGCAAATCGAGGAGGCCGAGGCGCCCGTCGAGAAGGCGCCCCGCGAAGCGGCCCAATAGGCGCCCGCGGCTGCGCATCTTGAGCTAACGCTCGGAAGCGATTGTGAAAATGATGGCGCGCAACCAGGATCGCGCGCTTCTTCAAGTAAGTGGAGGAAGAAGGGCCATGGCCGCCCATTTCATTGTCATCGCCTGCCTCATTGCCGAACCGCACACCTGCTCGGAGATCCAGGTGCCCGAGGCAGCCGTCGAGGATGTAATCAGTTGCAACCACCAGGCACGGCAGCTGTCGGAAAAATGGCAGGCCGATCACAAGGACCAGTATCTCGTCATCGCCACCAAATGCGTGAAGGCCGAGGATAACCCGGCTGCCAACGCTCCCAGCAGCGATAGCGGCAAGACCGGGGAATCAGGTGCTGCACCTAGCAGCGGCGAAGCGAACAAGCCTGCCGCACAAGGCAAGGGCGACACGCCACAACAATAAGGGGGCCTAAAGGCCCCCCTCAACATGTCAATCGGTAAACCCGATTTAGCTCGCGGCTTCGGCTCTCTCGAACTCGCGGCCAGTCTTCTGATCGACCACCTTCATCGACAGCCTGACCTTGCCGCGGTCGTCGAAGCCGAGCAGCTTCACCCACACGATATCGCCTTCCTTGACCACGTCGGTCACCTGCTTCGGCCTGTGCTCGGCGAGCTGCGAGATATGCACGAGGCCGTCCTTGGCGCCGAAGAAATTCACGAAGGCGCCGAACTCCATCACCTTGACCACCTTGCCCTTGTAGATCTCGCCGACCTCTGGCTCAGAGGCGATTGACTTGATGCGATTGATCGCGGCGCGGATCGATTCGGCGTTGGCCGAGGCGATCTTCACCGTGCCGTCGTCGGAGATATCGATCTTGGCGCCGGATTCGGCCACGATCTCACGGATTACCGAGCCGCCAGAGCCGATCACCTCTCTAATCTTGTCGACCGGGATATGGATGGTCTCGATGCGTGGCGCATACTCGCCGAGCTCTGGCCGCGCCGTGTTTATGGCCTTGTTCATCTCGGCGAGGATATGCATGCGACCTTCGCGCGCCTGGCTGAGCGCGACCTTCATGATCTCCTCGGTGATGCCAGTGATCTTGATGTCCATCTGGAGCGAGGTCACGCCCTCTGAGGTGCCTGCCACCTTGAAGTCCATGTCGCCGAGATGGTCCTCGTCGCCCAGGATGTCCGACAACACGGCGAAGCGCTCGGCTTCCTTGATGAGGCCCATG
>DATFVO010000008.1:0-10484 GCA_035260265.1 Methyloceanibacter sp. | reverse complement strand
CGCCGGTCGTCCCGGCAAGCGCGTCATTTCCAGCTCCAATCACGTCAGAGGCAAACCAAGAGGCATAAAGATGCTGATGGTCAGCACTTATCTTGCGCCTAGCGCCATTGAGGGCATCGGGGTCTTCGCTGGCGAGTTCATAGAGCGCGGACGTCTCATGTGGAGTCTTAATCCCAAGTTCGACATCTTCGTACACGTGAGCGAGCTCGACTCTCTTCCGCTGCCCATACAGGACTATGTCGCGCGCTACACCTACCCCCATTTGGAAATGCCCGGCGTGATCATCCTCGACAGCGACAACGGGCGCTTCATGAATCACAGCCTCACGCCCAACACCGACTTCCGCATCTTCGACAAGGGCTATGCGCTGGTCGACATTGCGCAGGGGGAGGAGCTCACCTGCAACTATCATGAGTTCGATCCGGGCTTCACTGGTTTCTTCGACGCGCCGCCGGCGAAGATCGTCGAGCGTGGACGTCGCATTAGTGCACGCCAGCAGCGTCGTTAGGCAGACGTTGATGCGCGACTTCGTGCAGCTATCAGATCTCCCGATCTGTGTTGCGCTTGCCGTATTCCTGTCGACCTGCTTGCCCCAACCGGCCGCGGCACAGGACTATGTCTGGAGCGCGATCACTTCCCAACGCAATGCCTCGCTGCTCTATGGCCCACCGGGCGCGGACTCGGGCAGCTTGCCTTTGGGCGGCTGAACTCGATCTATAACGAAAGCATTTAGTCTCCGATGAACCGCGTCCTGGCGTGCTTGCTCATTGCCGCGAGCCTTCTTTTTGTCGCTCTGCCGCAAGGCGGCGGCCCGCGCGCGGAAGAGAGCCCGGTGTGGACGGAGAAATCGGACGAAGGCCGCGTGTCGCTCGCTTACGGCCCGCTCGATCAGGCCAAGACCCCGCTCTTCCTCCTCACTTGCTTCAACAATATGAATGTCGCCGTGCTTGAAATTTTCGGTGCCATCGAGGGAACGCGACCGGGTCAGCCCCTCACCATCACGCTGTCGGCTGCAAACGCCAAGCTTCCCTTGAAGGGCGAGGTCTCGGTCTACGATGCCACCAGCTCGATGTTCGCCGAAGCAAGCGACCTCAAGGTGAAACCTGTGCTCGAAGTGCTGCGCGCCTCGGGGCCCGTCACCGTCAACCTCGGATTGACCGACAAGACCCTGTCGGATCAGGGCCGTGCCGACGCCGTCGAGAAGTTCGACGAAGCCTGCAAGCTCGATTAGCTCTTAAGCGAGGCGGATGACCCCAGCCGCGTCGCGCTCCTTGCCGAGCGCGGCGAATACGGCGGCGACGATGCCCGGCGCGTCGAGGCCAGCTTCGGCGTACATCGTCTTTGGCTTGTTCTGCTCGATGAAGCGGTCCGGGAGCGTAAGCATCCTGACTTTCAAGCCGCGATCGAGAAGACCTTCCCGTGCGAGAGCATGCAGCACACGCGCGCTAAATCCTCCAGTCGATCCCTCCTCGATGGTGACGAGCACCTCGTGGTTCAGCGCCAGGTTGCGCAGCAGATCCATATCGAGCGGCTTGGCGAAGCGCGCATCGGCAACGGTCGCCGGCAAGCCGAACCCGGCGAGCTGATCTGCCGCTTCGAGGCACTCGACAAGCCTTGCCCCAAAGGACAGCAAAGCCACCGCCGAGCCTTCGCGCAACACTCGGCCCTTGCCGATCTCCAATGGCGTGCCGCGCTTCGGTAGAGGGACACCTGTTCCCTCCCCGCGCGGATAACGGAACGCCGATGGTCCATCATCGATCGCCGCGGCGGTCGCCACCATGTGCATGAGCTCGACCTCGTCTGCGGCAGCCATCACCACTATTCCGGGTAGGCAAGAGAGGTAGGCCACGTCGAACGAACCGGCATGGGTCGGGCCATCGGCGCCGACCAGTCCCGCGCGGTCGATGGCAAAGCGCACTGGCAGATGTTGGATGGCGACGTCGTGCACCACCTGGTCGTAGGCCCGCTGCAGGAACGTCGAATAAATGGCGGCGAAGGGCTTGTAGCCTTCCGCTGCCAGCCCTCCGGCAAAGGTCACCGCGTGCTGCTCGGCAATGCCGACATCGAAGCACCGCTCGGGGAAAATCTCGGCGAATTTGTCGAGTCCAGTGCCGGACGGCATTGCGGCGGTGATTGCCACGATCTTCTCGTCGGCCCGCGCCTCTTCGATCAGAGCGTGGGCAAACACCTTGGTGTAGCTTGGCGGGGTGCCGGCAGCGGAAGCCTCCTGCGCCCCGGTCACGACATTGAAGCGGCCGACTCCATGGAACTTGTCTGCCGAAATTTCGGCCGGCGGATAGCCCTTCCCCTTCTGGGTGACGACATGGACCAGGATCGGGCCGTTCTTCATGGTACGCACGTTGCGCAGCACGGGAAGTAGATGATCGAAATTATGCCCGTCGATCGGGCCGACATAATAAAAGCCGAGCTCTTCGAACAGAGTGCCGCCGGTCCAGAAGCCGCGCGTAAACTCCTCGGCGCGGGCGGCACGCCTTTCCCAATTCTTCGGCAAAAGCCTCTGGGCAAGCTGCTTCAGGAAGCGGCGGAAGCGCCGGTAGGTCCCGCCGGAGATCAGCTTGGCAAGATAGGCGCTCATCGCGCCGACCGGCGGTGCGATCGACATGTCGTTATCGTTGAGGATGACGATTAGGCGCGAATCGATGGCGCCGGCATTGTTCATGGCTTCATAGGCCATGCCCGCGCTCATCGCGCCGTCGCCGATTACCGCAATGACGTTGTGCTCTTTGCCGGAGAGGTCGCGCGCGACCGCCATGCCGAGGCCCGCCGAGATCGAGGTCGAGGAATGGCCGACACCGAAGGTGTCGTACTCGCTCTCGGCCCGTTTGCAGAAGCCGGAGAGCCCGCCAGCCTGACGCAGGGTGCGCATGCGGTCGCGCCGGCCGGTCAGGATCTTGTGGGGATAGGACTGGTGGCCGACGTCCCAGATCAGCTTGTCGTTCGGCGTATCGAACACGTGGTGGAGCGCGATTGTTAGCTCGACCACGCCGAGACCTGCGCCAAGATGACCTCCCGTCACGGAGACCGCGTCGATGGTCTCCTGGCGCAATTCCGCCGCAAGCTGCTTCAACTCGTGGTCTTTGAGCGAGCGCAAGTCCTGCGGCGTCTGGATACGGTCAAGCAAGGGCGTAGGATTTTCGGCGCTCATTGGCACCTGGCTTCAATGGCGGGGAGGATGCGACGGATCAACGCAAAGCACCTTTATCGACCAGCGGCTGAGCTGGCAACTACCCTATAAGACCCAAGCCAAGGGGTGATCAGGATGATGGCAATAGACACGACCATAGCCGAGCGGCCTGTCCCGCCCAAGGGGCGCCTCTCCTTCCCGATGCTGATATTGCGCATGATCGCGAACCCGGTCGCGAGCTGGGGCGAGGATTTCTACGAAAAACCAGCCGTGCTGTACCGGTGGCTGGGGCTGCAGACTCTTTACGTCATGGATCCGGTCCTCATTCAGAGGATCCTGCTCGAGGAGGCCGAGAGCTATTCCAAGCAGCCGCTCAATGACGATGTGTTCGGCGAAGCTATCGGCGGCGGCCTGCTCAACGCCGAGGGAGAGGAGTGGCGCTGGCAGCGGCGGCTCGCCGCGCCTTTGTTCAGGGCCGAGGAGATGCTGCGCTATGTGCCGGCCTTCGCGGCGGCGAGCGCCCCGTTGCTCAAACGCTGGAATGATTCAGGCGCAGGTGCCGCTCAGAGGATCGACCGGGATATGACCGGAGCGACGTTGCAAGCCTTGAAGGACACCGTCCTTGGCGCAGGACTTGGCGACGATGATCGCCGCGCCATTCAGGACGCGGGCGCCAACTTCCTCTTCTATTCAATGTGGAAAGTGGCGCTCACCTCGCTGCGGCTGCCGCCCTCAATTCCCCATCCCGGGGCCCAGAAGATGGCTCGGGCAGGCAAGACCTTGCGCTCGGTCGCCCAAAAAGTTCTAGCAGCGCGCAGTGGCGCGAACGAGGGCGACGACCTCCTGGGCCGGCTCGTCACCGCGCGCGATCCCGCTACCGGCAATGCCATGCCCGCCGGGCTCATCGTCGACAATGTCGTAACCTTCCTGATGGCTGGCCATGAAACGACCTCACAGGCCTTGACTTGGAGCCTCTATCTGCTTGCGCTTTTCCCTGAATGGCAGGAACGGGTGCGCGAGGAGGTGCTTGGCGTGGCGGGTGATGGCGGGATCGGCCGCGACGAGATCGCCAAGCTCACGCTGCTTGATGCCGTCTTCCAGGAGGCGATGCGGCTCTATTCGCCTGCGCCGGTTTTGATGCGTAGAACGATCGCTCCCGTGGCCCTCGACGGCATCGAGCTGGACAAGGGCGCGACCATCATCATTCCGATTTATGTGGTCCACCGCCATAAGCTCTTGTGGCAGGACCCGCTCAAATTCGATCCGCCGCGTTTCGCGCCGGACGCGAAGGCCGGACGCCATCGCTGCGCCTACATGCCGTTCGGCGCAGGGCCTCGGACCTGCATCGGCGCAACTTTTGCCATGCTGGAGGGAAAGACCATCCTCGCGACGCTTCTATCTCACGCCCGTTTCGAGCTTCCAGACGGCGAGTTACCCGTGCCGCTCGCCCGCATCACGCTCTGTCCCAAGAATGGTCTCACCCTCAAAGTGACGCCGCTTTAACGGCCAAACCTTGCCTATTGCTGCTGGGTGGGATTCTCCGAGGGGCAAGCTCAACGCTCGCCTCAGCAGAGGAGCTCGCCTCACCTGCGTCGGTTGCAGCGACCTTGACCTTGACGGTTCCACCTTCAGGATAGGTCACGGGAAAAGTCTGGGCGCCCCGGATGAACCTCAGCTCCATATTTTCGATGTGCTTGTCTGGATAGGCGATCTCTGCCTTGACCGAAACGGGTGGCACGCCCTCGGAGACGTCCCACGACAATTGAAGCGCATGCGTGAAGCTCTGCACGCAAACCTGCTGCGCGCTCGCCGAGATGGTGATCTCCGGGGGCTTAGCCTTCTGCCCCTCGCCTGCCTCCTCGCCTTCGTAAAACGCAACTGCCTTAGTCGCCTCATCGGCCTTCAAGGCGATTTTCCGCGAAGTCTCCGACCGCTGACCAATGGACTAGCCCGCGAATTTCAACTCTACCCCATTCGCCCTGACCTCTTCGGGTGCGTCAAGGGTCACTTCCATGCCCTTGGCCGGAGCAAGCTCGAATGGCGTTTCGCGCGCAAGCTTTCCCCCCTCGAAGGTCACGGGAATCTGAACGGTTGGATAAGACGGAGCGTCATCTTCGAGCCGGTGTATGGCTTGCACGCTCAGCACCAAAGGAGGCTTCTCAATGGGACCTTTGCTCGAAGCTCGGTTTAGCTCAAACACTCCGCGACCATAAGTTCCGGCGCGGACGACTCCGCTATGGTCATGCGCCTGAAAGACTTGTTGCACCTCGAGATCGGTCACCGAAACGTAGGGCACCCCCGGCGAGCGACGCAGCCGGTCTGGTTTGGGTTTAAGCCGGTCCGAATCCAAGTGCTTCCGCCATCGGGTGAGCGAAACACGCCCGAGACCCGAACCAACGAAACAACATGCGACGTTCGGATCGCCGGTTCCGGCATAGACAATGTCTGGCGTGACCGGGTTGATGGCCAGCGAGTCGATAGACGGCGTTCCCCTCAGTTTGCCTGAGGCTAGCTTGCGCACGAGCTGGGTATCAGCTCGCGCCTCCATTCGATGTCTTCCACACTCCTCCTTCGGCAGCGCCGACATAGAGGGTGTTGGCGTCTCGCGGATCGATCGCGAGCGCGTTCATCTGACCGCTTATGACATCATTGTTGGAGAGAAGAGCGCCGAACGGCCCGATGGAATCCCGCCCTTCCGCACGAGCTCCAGAACAGAAAATGCAGAGTCCAAAGGCAATGCAAATTGAGGCTTTTACGCGGAGTTTCATAGCCGTCCTCCCGTAGCCCTAGAGTTGGGCCAAACGAACTCAATCTGCCTTCTGATGATGATAGTTTGCGACGAAACAAGATTTCGCGCTAGTCCCCGACGTCGAGGGGCTCGGTGCCGGTGGGCTGGCCGTTCTGGTTGAGCGAGATTTTCTCGACGCGCGCCTCTGCCTTGCGCAGCAGCCCGTCGCAATGAGCCTTCAGCGCCTCGCCCCGCTCGTAAATGAGGATCGAGGCTTCGAGCTCGACGTCGCCCTTCTCGAGGCGATCGACGATGCCTTCGAGCTCTTTCAGCGCCTGCTCGAAGCTCATGGTCTTGATGTCGGAATGGTCAGTCTCATTGGCCATGGCCTGCCTTAGTCCCTTCCGGCGCCCGCAATCAAGAGGCTCGCCTTAAGAGGCTCCCATTAAAGCGGCCACATGAGCGGAGGTGGAGGACGCAAGCGCGTCGAGGTCGTAGCCACCCTCCAAGGTCGAGACGAGTTTGCCGCCGCTATGCTTCGCGGCGACATCGAGCAGCCTCTCTGTGATCCACACGAAATCGGCCTCGGTCAGCCTGAGCTGAGCCAAAGGATCCCTGACATGCGCGTCGAAGCCGGCAGAGATGAAGAGAAAGTCGGGGCCAAAATCATGCAGAGCGGGCAAGATACGAGAGAGCATTGCCTCGCGGAAATCGTCGCCGTCATCGCCTGGATTGAGAGGCGCATTGAAGATATTGCCGACTCCAGTCTCGCTCAAAGCGCCGGTGCCCGGGAAGAGCGGTAGCTGGTGGGTCGAGCCGTAAAACAAATTCTTGTCGGACCAGAAGGCGGCTTGCGTGCCATTGCCGTGGTGCACGTCAAAATCGACGACGGCGACGCGCTCAGCGCCATGAACGGCGCGGGCATGAAGCGCCGCAATCGCCACGGTGTCGAACAGGCAGAAGCCCATCGCGCGCGCAGGCTCGGCATGATGACCTGGTGGGCGCACGGCACAGAACGCGTTCTTGGCGTGTCCGGCCATGATCTGGTCCGCCGCGTAGATGGCGGCGCCGACGGCGCGCAAAGCGGCGTCCCAACTTCCCGGCGACACGGCGGTGTCCGGGTCCAGCCAATTGTGGTCGCGCTTAGGGATGGCGGCGCGAACCGTCTCGATATAGGCGCGCGGATGAAGGCGCTCGATCGTGGCAAGATCGGCGAGCGGCGCCTGGTCGCGGAGCAGGAAATGGAAGCGCTCCTGCTCTAGGGCCGACTCGATGGCGCGCAGCCGATCGGCTCGCTCTGGATGACCAAAGCCAGTGTCATGGTGAAGACAGGCGGGATGGGTAAGGAGGAGCGTGGTCATGAACCCCCGACAATAAGCACGGCCCGCCGCAACTTGGCCAGTCTATGCTAGAGGACGGTCACCATGCCCGTCGTTTTCGCCACCCCAAACGCCATCAGAGAAGCCACGCGAGCGCTGCGCCGGGGCGACATCGTCGCCTTCCCGACCGAGACGGTCTATGGGCTCGGCGCCAACGCGCTCGACGCCCGCGCTGTTGCAAAGGTCTTCGCCGCCAAGGAACGCCCGCGCTTCAATCCTTTGATCGTGCACGTCTTGGGGATCGCAGAGGCCGAGTCCTACGCAACCCCTGATGCGACCGCGCGCGGGCTGGCCGAGGCCTTCTGGCCGGGGCCCTTGTCACTCGTACTCAACAAGCGCCCCGGCTGTGAAATCGCAGACCTGGTGACCGCAGGCCTTGATACCATCGCCCTCAGGGCGCCGGCGCATCCTGTGGCCCGCGCCCTATTGGCTGAAGCGCAGCTTCCAATCGCAGCGCCAAGCGCCAATCGCTCCGGCCGGGTGAGTCCGACGACCGCAGCCCATGTCGCGACAGAGCTTGACGACGTCCCAGCCATCATCCTCGACGGAGGCCCATCCCCTCTTGGGCTCGAATCCACTGTCGTGAGTCTCGCGACTAAGGCGCCCACACTGCTCAGGCTTGGCGCCCTTCCACGGGAAGCAATCGAGACCGTGTTGAGCCAAAAGCTCGCCCAAGCGAAGCCTGACGCGCCGGTCGCATCGCCCGGACAGCTCGCGGCGCATTACGCGCCTGACACCAAGCTCAGGCTTGGCGCGACCAGCGTCAGCCCCAACGAGGCTCTTCTCGCTTTTGGTCCGCGCGTTCCCAAAGAAGCTATCGCCACCATCAATCTCAGCCCTAGCGGCGACCTTAACGAGGCCGCTGCGCGGTTGTTCGGTGCACTCCGCGAGCTCGATCAATCCGGCGCTGCAACGATTGCCGTGATGCCGATTCCCAATCACGGGCTCGGCGAAGCCATCAATGACCGCTTGCAGCGCGCATCTTGCAGCACGCCAGCAGTTGGCGTTAGCGCTCACTCCGAATGACGCGCGACCAGAGCTATAAGGCCCCGACTGAGGCAACTCTCGACGCCTTTGTCCGCATCGTGGGCGAGGACAACGCGATCCGCGATGCGGAGGCAATGGCGCCGTATCTCGTGGAGTGGCGCGATCGCTACCACGGCAAGGCGGCGCTCGTGCTCAAGCCGGGCGAGACGGAGGAGGTTGCGGCCATCCTCAAACAGGCCAACGCGACGCGGACGGCCATCGTGCCCCAGGGCGGCAATACCGGCCTCGTCGGCGGGCAGATCCCGTTCGAGACCGGGCATGAGGTCGTCGTCTCGCTCGAACGGCTCAACCGCGTGCGCGACATCGACCTCGCTTCCAACACCATGACGGTCGAAGCGGGGCTAGTGCTTGCGCACGCACAGCAAGTGGCGGCAAGCGCAGGACGCCTGTTCCCCTTAAGCCTCGCATCGGAAGGCAGCTGCCAAATAGGCGGTGCCCTTGCCACCAATGCCGGCGGCACTTCAGTGCTAGCCTATGGCAATGCGCGCGAGCTCACGCTCGGAATTGAGGTCGTCCTCGCCGACGGGCGTATCTGGGATGGGCTGAAATCTCTACGAAAGGACAATTCGGGCTACGATCTCAAGGACCTGTTCATCGGGTCCGAAGGCACTCTCGGCATCATCACTGCGGCTGTGCTGCGTCTCTTTCCTAAGCCGGCCGAGAAAGTTACGGCCATAGCTAGCTTGAGCGACCTTGAGACCGCGCCTGCCTTCTTTGCCCGCGTGCTCGAACGCGCAGGCTCCGCGCTTACGGGCTTCGAGGTCATGCCGCGCATCGGCATCGAGTTCGTGCTGAAGCATGGCAGCGGCGTGCGCGACCCTTTCCCCGCACCTCACAACTGGTACCTTCTGTTCGAGCTATCCAGCCCATTTGAGGGCGAGGAACTAATGCGCCTTGCCGAGACGTTGCTCGACGAGGGGACGAACGCCGGCGAGATTGACGACGCCGTCATTGCCTCCTCTCTCGCGCAGACGCAGGAGCTGTGGCGCCTGCGCGAGCTGATGAGCGAGGTGCAAAAGCACGAAGGCGGCTCGATCAAGCACGATGTGGCTGTGCCGGTGGCGCGCGTGCCTGAGCTGATCACCCGGGCAAACCAGCTCGTCGAATTGATGATCCCCGGCGCGCGGCCAGTGCCGTTCGGCCATCTCGGCGACGGCAACATTCATTACAATGTAAGCCAGCCGCCGGCCATGGATCGCGCCATCTTCCTGAGCTACTGGGAGGCGCTCAACGCCGCAGTGCACGAGATCGTGCTCGACCTGGGCGGCACCATCAGCGCCGAACACGGCATCGGACGCATGAAGCGCGATCTTCTCCCCCACGCGAAGCAGCCGCTTGAGCTCGAGCTGATGCGCAAGATCAAATCGGCGTTCGACCCCAATGGGATCTTGAACCCGGGGAAGGTGCTATGAGCGAGCCAGACTTCGGCGCGGTCGACGAATATATCGCCGAGCTCCTCGTGGAGGACGACCCGGCCCTAAAAGCCGCGCTCGCCGCGAGCGAAGCGGCAGGATTGCCCCGAATCAACGTCGCGCCCAATCAAGGCAAGCTCCTGATGCTGCTCGCGCAAGCGATCGGCGCGCGCAAGATCCTGGAGATCGGCACGCTTGCGGGCTACAGCACGATCTGGCTCGCGCGGGCGCTTCCTCCCGGCGCCCATCTCGTCACGCTTGAGGCAAATCCGAGTTATGCCAAGGTGGCCTACGCCAACATCGCCCGCGCCGGGCTATCCAGCGTGGTCGAGATTCGCGTAGGCCGAGCCGTCGATACTTTGCCCGGCCTCGCCGAGAAAGGGCCATTCGATCTCATCTTCATCGATGCCGACAAGCCGGGCACACCAAACTATTTCCAATGGGCGGTGAGGCATGCGCGGCGAGGCTCTCTCATCATCGTGGACAATGTCGTCCGTGAGGGCGAGATCATCGAAGCGTCAAGCGAGGACCCGAATGTTCAAGGTATGCGCCGCTTCTTCGAGCTGGCCTCTACCGACCCGCGGGTGAGCGGCACGGCGATCCAGACGGTGGGCAGCAAAGGCCATGACGGCCTCGCCATTCTGCTCGTTACTGCCGACCCTTAAAGCGGCGAGGGTTGCAGCGGTTCAAGGATGCCCGGCTCGTCGTGCTTAGAGTCGTTGATCTTCGGGTGCATCTCGATCGCCTCGAACAGATCGTCGGGAGCGGGCTTC
>DATFVO010000007.1:0-18813 GCA_035260265.1 Methyloceanibacter sp. | reverse complement strand
CGTCGATCTCGGCGAAGATCGCACGCATATTGGCCTCCGATGTCGGGCTCTCCACGACCACCACGAGCTCCGGCTTGTTCGAGGACGCGCGGACGAGGCCCCAGGTTCCGTCGTCGAGCACAATCCTGATGCCGTTGACGGTGATGAGCTCGCGGATTTTCTGACCTGCCAGCTCTCCGCCATTGGCGGCGACCTTCTGGTAGTGCTTCACCACGCGGTCCACCACATCATACTTCACATCGTCCCCGCAATGCGGCGACATGGTCGGTGACTGCCAGGTGCGCGGCAGCGCGTTCTTCAAGTCGGCGAGCGTCTTGTCGGGATTGCGATCGAGCATGTCGAGCACAGCGAGCGCCGCGACAAGCCCATCGTCATAGCCGCGGCCGAGCGGCGGATTGAAGAAGAAATGGCCCGACTTCTCGAAGCCGACCAGAGCGCCGGTCTCATGGCTGTAGCGCTTGATGTATGAGTGCCCGGTCTTCCAGAACTTGGTTTTCGCGCCGCGCTCCTTGAGCACAGGATCGGTAAGAAAAAGACCGGTCGACTTCACGTCGGCGACAAACAGGGCGCCCTTATTACGAGCGGCAATATCGCGCGCGAGCATCACGCCGATCTTGTCGGCGAAGATCGCTTCGCCCTCATTGTCGATTACGCCGCAGCGGTCGCCGTCGCCGTCGAAGGCAAGCCCGAGATCGGCCTTGTGCTCGAGCACCGCGTCGCGCGTGGCATCGAGCATACCGAGATCCTCCGGGTTCGGATTATGCGCGGGGAAGGTGTAGTCGAGATCGCAATTGAGCGGCACGACCCTGATGCCGAGTTCGGAGAGGACATGTGGCGCGAACGCGCCGGCCGTACCATTGCCGCACGAGACCACGGCCTTGAGGGGACGAAGCAGCTTCGGCCGCTTAAGGAGGTCGGCCATGTAGCGCTCGGGGATGTCCGGCACGAAGATGTAACGGCCGCCTTCGTTGTGCGAGGCAAAGCGCGCACTCATCACCACATCCTTCAGCGCGCTCATATCTTCTTGCGAGAAGGTGAGCGGCCTCTCCATGCCCATCTTGATGCCGGTCCAGCCATTGTCGTTGTGGCTCGCCGTGACCATGGCCACGCCTTCGATATCGAGCTCGAACTGGGCGAAATAGGCCATCGGCGAGAGCGCCAATCCGATGTCGTGCACCTCGGCGCCGCCGGCGAGCAGACCGGTGGTCAATGCAGCTTTGACCGCGGCGGAATAGGACCGGTAGTCATGGCCGGTCACGACTTTGACCGAAACGCCGCGCTCGCGCATCAGCGTGGCGAGGCCAAGGCCGACGGCTTCGAGGCCTGGCAGGTTGATCTCTTCGGGATAGAGCCAGCGCGCATCGTATTCGCGAAAGCCGGTCGCTTTGACGAAGGGCAAGCGTTCGAATTCGGCAGTGTTGGGAGCGAGATCCTGGCGCGGCTTTGGAAACATGCTACCTCTGATCGATCTCCGGCTTCCCACAAACAAGGAGCCCGCCACCTCAGTTCCGGTGCGCGCCTCCGCGTCAAACCGAACTGTTCAAAATGCAAGCGAGTTTCATTCCTACCAATAACAGTTGCATTGCGGCGCTAGACTGTCTAGGTGCGCCTTGGGCGCTGTCACGCGGGCCCGCCCCACAATAACGGGCTTCTCCCTATGCCAAGGACCTTACGATTAGCAGGCGGCAGCATCGTCGTCGGCCTTCTAGTCCTCGGGCTGAAATATGCCGCCTATCTCGTCACCGGTAGCGTTGCGCTCTATTCCGACGCGCTCGAGAGCGTTGTCAACGTGGCAACGGCCATCACGACATTCCTCGCGGTCAGATTGAGCGCGGTGCCGCCCGACGCGAAACACCCCTACGGTCACAGCAAGGTCGAGTATCTGTCGGCGGTGTTCGTCGGCGTGCTCATCGTCATCGCCGCGCTCTCGATCTTGCGGGAAGCCTATTTCGCCTATCTCGATCCGAAGCCGCTTGATGCACCGGTCGAGGGCCTTGCGGTCAATGGTGTCGCGACCCTGTTCAACGGCGGGTGGTGCTTCGCTCTGTTCCATTTTGGGCAGCGCTGGCGATCTCCGGCGCTCGTTGCCGACGGAACCCACCTCTTCACCGACGTCCTCACGTCGGTGGGCGTACTTGTTGGCGTCGCTCTCGTGGCACTGACCGGATGGCTCGTGCTCGATCCGGCGATCGCGGCTCTGGTCGCGCTCAATATCCTGTGGGCTGGCTGGAGAGTGGTGCGAAAATCGATCGGCGGGTTGATGGACGAGGCGCCGCCGGAAGAGGTGCTCGCCCGCATCAAAGAAGTGATCTCGAAGGAAGCCGTCGGCGCGCTCGAGGCACACGATTTGCGCACGAGGCATGCCGGCCGCGTGACCTTCATCCAGTTCCACCTGGTCGTGCCGGGCCACATCAGCGTCGCGGAGTCGCATGAGATCTGCGACCGAATCGAGGCCGCGCTCAAGGACGACATTCCGAACGCGGCGGTCACCATTCATGTCGAGCCGGAGTACAAGGCGAAGCACCCTGCTGCTGGAGTCCCGGTGCTCGATCCAGCTTTGTCCAATCAGCCGCGCAGCGTCAGGAAATCGCCGGTGAATTCATAGGAACGCAGGCGGCTCAGGAAGCTCATGCCGAGCAGGCTCTGGGCCATGGCGCCGGGCTGCGCCACGAGCGCCTCGACCCTTTGGCGGTCGAGCGGGCCAATAGCCACTTTGTCGAGATAGGCCCGCGCGGCAACGGTGCGTCCGTTAGCGGTGAGCACCGGCACGCGATACGTAAGATTCGAAATATCCACGCCAGCCCTCTTGGCGTCCTCAGGCCTAAGCACGATGGTCGAGGCGCCGGTATCGACGATCATGGAGATCGTCTTGCCGTTCACCTCGACATTAGCAGTGAAATGTCCGTCGAGGCGGCGCCTGAGGCGAACCTCGGTCAGACCGTTGCTGCTTTCTTCGATGGTCATGGCGCTGCCGGGCAGGAGCTCGCCCACGACGCGCGCCGCGATTGGCATGAGATCGTCCTTGTAGGCATAGAGCGTGACCACGCCGAGCCCAAGGGCAAGCCACGTCACGGCATCGCGCAACATGGCGCCGGCGCGCCCGCTATAGCTGCCGAGCATGCCTCCGCCGAGATAGACGATCAGCGCGAGGAAGACCGCCACATAGCCGAAGGTCGTGCTGTCGAGCCCCGCGATCATGCCAGACTCGTTCGAGACCAGAAACATGGCCCCAAGCGCGAGAATGAAGAGGGCAGCCCAAGTCGTCACGCGCTCAACCTTTCGCTCGTTCCGAGCGCTTCATACGCTCAGGCAACGCCGCCATGATAGCGCGCCGCTCGTTGTCGCTCATCGTCGCCCAACGGGCGATTTCGTCGATTGCGGCCACAGCCGATGCACAGCCCTGTCTCGGCGTCGAGGAGGCAAAGGTTGACGCAAGGCGTTTCCAAGGAAGTGCCGGCTGATTATTCCGCCGATTATGTAGGGATTGGGGCAACCGGAAGCCAGAAGCTGGACATTCGAGGCCGGCTGCAGGGAGTTTCAGCTCACCTCAAGAGCCGGCATGCAGCACGGACTTCAACAGCTCACTCCCGCCAGACCAAAGAATCTGGATACCGAGGCAGTACAGAATAAACGCCGACAGCCGCACGGCGATGTCGGTGCCGCCGGAGCCGAGCAACCGCTGAACCCGAGCCGCGTAGGCAAGCACAAGAAGATGGTGATGGCGATTGCAACGGCCGCCGCAAGGCTCGCCAAGACGAAAACGATCTCATCTGTCGAACTGGTGGACCCTGGACAATCCAAGGCTGATCACGACCGCAATTGTCCCAGGCCCAGTAGTGAGGGGCAGGGTCAGTGGATGGGAGGCCTGATCGAGCAGCTCGGTCCTCGAGACGCCATCCGCGGAGGCTTCCAGCTCCTTATGGCTGCCTTCGCTGAGAAGCGTCCATTCGGCCACGGCGACGATAAAGCCGCCGGCGACCCGCAGCGGTATAGATATTCCGTAGAACTTGAGGATCAGCGCGCCCAAGAGAAGCGAGCAGACGAGAACGAAAAGCGAGTTCCTGGCAATGCGCCAAGCGAGGACGCGACGGATCTCAGGCGTGGCACCTCGGGTCAGTCCGAGAAAGACGAGCGCCGATCCTGGCGGATTGACCACTGGAAAGATCGCCGCAAAAGCAGGAACGTGTTGAAAGCCTCGGTCGTTCAAATCCGTTCCTGCGTGTCGGCAACCCGGTTGGGCCGGTGAGGACGAGCGCCCATGGAGCGGCCGCTCTTCGTCGGCGCATGCCGATGCCGTCGAGTGCGCGGCTACTCAGAAGCGGAACAGCCCCATGAAGGGCCTGAACGGCCTTCTCTGCTGGGGCGGCTGACTTGGCGTAAACACACCGGGAGGATCGGGGCCGATCACGATGACCTTGGCGTTCGCCATGCCTTCTGCTGAGACGAGTTGATAGAGCGTGGTGGCGTTGGAGAGCGAGAGGCGAACGCAGCCGTGAGATACCGGCGTGCCGAGACCGGCGTGGTCGGTGCCATGAATGCTGTGACCTCTCTGGGTGAAGAAAATTGCGTGCGGCATGCCGGCGTTGTCCCACTCCTGGGAGTAATGCATGACCTCCATGCGGAAGGGCTTGTAAGAGCCGGCAGGCGTCGAGAAGCCGGTGGCGCCGGTCGATACGGGCCAGCGATAAAGCAGCGCGCCGTTGACCGACACGGTCATGGTCTGGCTCGGCTTGTCGATCTGGATGAGAATATTGGCGTAGGCCTGCTTGCTTGCGGCGCAAGCAAGGCTCACGCCGAGCAACGTCAAGGCAACAAGCCTGAGGCGCTTCATCCCTCTTGATCCCCGTCTAACCGCCCGTGCAACTCGGGCACAAGTCTAGGTCCGATTGGGGCGGCTGAAGGGCAGTTTAGTCGGAATAAGGCCATTCGTCATTCGGGGGCTTCTACCGCGTTTGCCGGGCGCGCCAGGCAAAGCGCGGATTTGCGGATTCGGACTCTTCCGGCACCGAGGCTACCGACGTGGGATGTATCACACGCTTGCTCGGGAAACTGATGATGACCTCGGTGCCATAGCCGAATTTGCTCTTGAGCTCGAAGGTGCTGTCATGGAGCTCGGTGAGGCCCTTGGTGACCGCAAGACCGAGGCCGGTGCCACCTTCGGCCGCCTGTTGCGCAAGCGAACCTTGGCCGAAGCTCGTGAGCACGCTCGGGATCTCGTCCTCGGGAATTCCCGGGCCGGTGTCTTTGACGCTCAGGAACTGTCCGCCCAAGCCAGTGCTACCGATTGCAAGCGTGACGGTGCCTCCCACCGGAGTGAACTTGACTGCGTTTGAAATGAGGTTGAGGCAGATTTGTCTTGCCGCGCGCTCGTCGGCCCAGAGCTGCGGTAAGCCCGGCTCGAACAGCTCGACGATCTTCAGTTCTTTGGTCTCGGCGCGGAGCCGCATCAGCCGGTGACAATCAGCGACCACCTTGGCGAGGTCGACTGCACTCTCGTTCAATTCGTAGCGGCCAGCCTCGATGCGGCTGATGTCGAGAATTTCGTTGATCAAGTTCAGCAGGTGCTGCCCGCTCTGGTGAATATCGTTGGCGTATTCCTTGTAAGTCGGATTGCCGTGTGGGCCCAAGATCTCTCCTTGCATGATCTCGGAGAAGCCGATGATGGCGTTCAACGGCGTGCGCAGCTCGTGGCTCATGGTGGCGAGGAATCGCGACTTGGCAAGGTTGGCTTCCTCGGCGCGCGCCCGCGCCTCCTCCGAGATCGCCTTGGCGCGCTCGAGTTCTGCAATCAGCGCGTCTTTCTCGGCGCGGAACTCGAGCATGTCGACTACGGTCGAATTGAATCCGCTCGTCAGCCAAATGAAATAGATGTGCACGCCGACGGCCATGGCTGCCATCGCCCAATAGAACAGATTGTCGAGCAGGGCGAAGCAAATGACGATGGCTGCGGTCATCGGCAAGGTGCCGGCATAGACCATAGGCATGAGCGCGGACGCGAATAGCATGCGCATGGCAATGACGATGAGGAACGAGGCGAAGATGAAGGTATGCGCCGCCTCCCCTTGCGTGTCGGGGCTGATGAAGGCGACCGAGGCCCAGGTCACGCCGTAAAGGAGCTCTGCCGAGTTGATCCTGGCCCGCCACGGCGAGGTCGTGGCCTCGTCGCGGGGCGCCTTGATGAATTGGATGCATAGGGCGATTTGGACGGCTTTGGCGACGAGCACGGCGCCTAGCCAAAGCAGAAGATCGCGCGGGGGCGCCCAGAACATGGCGCCAATAGCTACAATGACGGCGAGGAGCGGAGCCGTTACAGCCGCGGATAACTCGTTCTTGGCAAACATCAGCAAGAGCTCGTATTGGAACTCTGGCTTGATGTTGGATTTGTGAGAGGTCTTCTCGCGGGCTTCGGCGACGCTCGGAAGGGAGCGCCGCCTAATGTCGATCGTTGCCGAGGGGGCTCGTCCCGCCTCGGTTGACGCGCCAACTGACCTGCTCATGGACCCGCAAACGACCTGACTGACAAAAAGGCGAAACCGGCCAGTGAGATAGATTTAAAGAGAAAGCCTCCCCTGGTCCCCCTGAAGGCTCGACCCAGAACTATCTGCGGAAATCCTTAAAGGCGCGTTTACTCTCGCCCCGTGCTGACACGAGGCATTAAGATGCCGACCCGATGCGACTTACAATTGTCGGCTGTGGTGACGCGTTTGGCGCCGGGGGCAGCCTCCACACTTCATTTCATGTGCGATCTTCCGCCTCGACCTTTTTGATCGATTGCGGCGTCACGACCCTTATCGGCATGCGCCGGCTCGGGCTTCAGCCGAGCGACATCGATACCGTGTTCGTTACCCATCTCCACGGCGACCATTTTGGTGGCTTGCCATGGCTCTTGCTCGACGCGCAGTTTGTCAGCAAGCGGACCCGGCCCATGACTGTGACGGGGCCCAAGGGAATCGAGGCGCGCTTCGTCAAGGCCGCCGAGGCGCTTTATCCCAATTCCACCACAGCCGAAGACTTCAAATTCACTTTCGTTGAGTATGAAGAACGGAAGCCGCTTGAGATTGGCGGTATCACCGTCACGCCCTTCGAGGTCAAACATCCCTCAGGTGCGCCGCCTTATGCACTCAGGTTCAACATCGATGGGAAGGTAGTGGCGTTCACCGGCGACACAGGCTGGGTCGACACGCTAAACGAGGTAGCGCACGGCGCAGACCTCTTCATCAGTGAATGCTTTCAGTACGATGTAACGCTTCCCATCCATCTCGACTACAAGGCCATTGACGGCAATTATCAAAAGCTCGGTGCAAAACGCGTGCTTCTCACCCATATGGGAGAGGCCATGCTGTCTCATGTCGGGAAGGTTGACCGGTCGCGTTATCTTATTGCCCATGACGGCATGACGCTCGACCTATGACCGCTCAAGCCGGCGAGCTCGACCGTCTGCTCGCCGCCATCCGCTCTTGCCGCTACTGCATCGAAACCCCGCAAGGCAAACCTCTGCCGCATGAGCCGCGTCCCGTGCTGAGAGCGAGCAGCGCGGCGCGGCTTGCTGTGTGCAGCCAGGCGCCAGGCACGAAGGTCCATCTATCGGGCATACCTTTCACCGACGCTTCCGGGGACCGCTTGCGCGACTGGATGGGAGTCTCCCCACAGGAGTTCTACGATGAGGCCCGCGTAGCCATCGTGCCCATGGGCTTCTGTTTTCCCGGGCAGGACGAGAATGGCGCAGACCTTCCGCCGCGGCGCGAATGTGCGCCGCTCTGGCACCGGAAGCTTTTTGCGGCGATGCCTCAGATCGAGCTTGTGCTCGCGATCGGCTCCTACGCGCAAGGTTTTCATCTTGGCGATGCGGCCGGAGCGACGCTGCAAGAAACGATGCTTGGATGGCGGCGGCATTTGAGACGCAAGCGGCGACCGCGCGCGCTGCCGCTGCCGCATCCGTCCTGGCGCAACAACGCCTGGCTTAAACAAAATCCCTGGTTCGAGACTGAGCTGTTGCCGGTCCTGCGCCGCGAGGTAAGGGCTCTTCTCTAAAAATGGCTCTTGTCTTTAGGTCGAAGATAATCTACTAAGCAGATAGACATTACTGACAATGGAAAGAGGTTCCGAGTTTTGCTAGAGTCGCGCAAAAATATCATCAGGACACCCATGCTTGACCGTATGGACCGCAAAATCCTCGATATTTTGCAGAGGGATTGCACGCTTCCAGTCGCCGAGATCGGCAAGCAGATCGGACTTTCCACCACGCCCTGCTGGCGGCGCATCCAGAAGCTCGAGGAATCTGGCGTGATCCAGCGCCGCGTCGCTGTGCTCGACCCCAAGAAGGTCAATGTCGGCGTCACCGTGTTCGTCTCGATTACCACGAGCCGCCATACGCAGGAGTGGCTCGAGCGCTTCCACGACGCGCTCAAGGACCTTCCCGAGGTGGTCGAGTTCTACCGTATGAGCGGGCAGGTCGATTATCTGCTCCGTGTGGTGGTGCCCGATATCGAGCGCTACGACGCCTTTTATAAGAAGCTTATCAGCAAGATCGAACTCTCCGACGTGAGCTCGTCCTTCGCTATGGAGCAAATCAAATATACGACGGTGCTGCCGCTCGAATACGCCGCCGAAGACAAGAGGCTCTAAGACGAGACATCTAGCGCCGGTGCTCAAGCAGGGCGATCAGGCTCGACGTGTCCCATCTCCCGCCTCCCATCTCCTGGATATCGGCATAGAACTGATCGACGATAGCGGTGACGGGGAGGCTCGCACCGTTTCTCCTCGCCTCTTCGAAGCACATCGCGAAATCCTTGCGCACCCAATCGACGGCGAAGCCGAAATCGAACTTGCCCTCGATCATGGTCTTCCAGCGATTTTCCATTTGCCAGGATTGAGCTGCGCCCTTCGAGATCGTGTCGATCACCTTCGCCACGTCGAGCTTTGCCGCCTTTGCGAAGTGAAGCGCCTCGGCGAGCGCTTCAATCAGACCGCCGATGCAAATCTGATTGACCATCTTGGTGAGCTGCCCTGAGCCCGCTGGGCCGATCAGATTGACTGCACACGCGTAGGACTCAATCACCGGCTTCGCGTTCCGGAAATCTTCCTCGTCTCCGCCGACCATCACCGTCAGGGTTCCGCCCTCCGCGCCGGACTGCCCGCCCGACACCGGCGCGTCAAGCGCGCCAGCGCCACGTGCCCGTGCCGCGTCATAGAGCTCGCGGGCGATCGTGGCTGACGCCGTGGTGTGGTCGACGAAGACCGCACCAGCCCTCAGCGCGTTGAACGCGCCGTCGGGGTCGAGCGTCACTGAACGGAGATCGTCGTCGTTGCCGACACAGGTGAAGACGAACGCGGCGCCTTCGGCTGCCTCGGCGGGCGTCGCAGCGACTCTTCCGCCGAATTGCCTGACCCAAGCTTCAGCCTTTGCGCGGGTGCGATTGAACACCGTAACGTCGTGATGCCCGCGTGTCTTGAGATGCCCGGCCATGGGGAAGCCCATAGTCCCGAGCCCGATCCAAGCAACTTTCCTCATGGCTTCTCTCACCCCGGCAGTCATGGCCGGGCTTGTCCGGCCCATCCACGTGTTTCCTTGTGCCAAAACGTGGATGCCCGGCACAAGGCCGGGCATGACACCTTTAGGGTGATGTGAAGCCTAAGCGATAGGCGCTTCGGGGAAAGAGAGCTGCTCGCGCGCGCGCCACTCATTGGTGACGTAGTTAATGATGAGCGAGGTGCGTACGCCTTTGATCGGGCGCTTCTCGAAGCCGTGATAGGTGTTGTTCGACGGCACGAAGATCATGGCCGCGTTCGAAGCGAAAGGCGAGCGTCCGACATGGCGCTTGTCGCCGTCATAGATGTCGGTGCCGAGGTCCTTGTGGCTCGGGTCCTTCGACAGGTACAGCAACAAAGTGAAGGACTTCACGCCGAGGTCGGTATGCGCCTCGAGCCAGAAGCCGTCGATATCCTGCGCGAACTCGATGCGGAGATAAGTGCCTTTGAGGTTCGTGCCGAATGTCTTCTCGATATGGCACGTGACCCGCTTGTCCTGGAAGGCCTGCGCCACCGCCTCGCACACAGGAAAGCGCTTGCGGTTCTCGACGTCGAAATATTTGCGCGTATTGTTGTGCAGCTCACGCTTGCCTGAGATGCCATCGAGCGAAGGAGCCTCGAAGGGGAGCGCTATGACGTCGTCGACCGTGTCTGCGGGAAGGCAATCCTTGATCGACCAGTACCGATAAGGCTTGTCGGACCTTTTCCCGTTCTCGATGCTTTTGACGAAGCTGCGAACGACATCGTCCGCCGAACTCTTCGGCGCAGGCTCAGTCGAACGCTTAACCGCGACGCTTTCCCTCATGATGTCGCTTAACTCCCTCTAAAGCCCGACATGCTGGCCATCCAGCGCCCAGGCGGCCCCATCTAAGTTCCAAATACCACCAGGGGCCGCTCTGCGCAAATGCGAGGACCGGCCTTGACCGGAATCGGGCCGCGCGCCGCGCGATCAAGTCAGTTGAAAGTCGCGCGCGGAATGCGAAACGGCTTCAAGTCCTCGAGCAAGTCGTCCGCGTTTTCTTCGGTCTCTTCCGCACGCAGGCACTTGGCGAGGAGCTCGAGCAGCGACGCATGCAGCTCGCGCTCGGCGGCAAGTTGAGGCGGATTCGCGGCGAGGAACGCGAGGATTTCCCCATAATCAGGCATCGGCAACCCCGTACCCCCTGGCGGAAACGAGGGTGGCGAGGCTGTGTGTCAAAACTTGGGCCTCAACCCTACCCCACCGGGCGAGCTCGGCGAGGCCGGCCCTTGGGCCGGCCCCTTCAGCTCAAGCCCCGAGCCGATAACGGCCGATCAACCGCATCGGCGAGCGTCCGCCAGTATCGCCGAACAGCGACAGGCCATCCACAGTAACGCCCGCGGCACAAATCTCTTCGAGCACGGGCCAGAGCGCCTGCGCCACGCGCTCAAGATGCGCCGTGTCGAGCGGTCCTGTTAGCCTGATGGCAAAGCGATACTCACTCAGCACGTATGGATCGCCAAAGCTCTCCAGAAGGACGCGCTGATAATCGTTGAGATGAGGGCCTGCATATTCCGCACGCTCGGCGTCGGTCGGCGGCGCGGCGAAATCCTCGAACGCGGCGACGCACTGAGCAGCGAGCCACTCGAGTGCAGGCCTCGCATCGATTGGACGCAGCACGAGCGAGCGGCCGGCGCGCGATAGCGTGAGCGGTCCGGTCTCGACCGACTTGCGCCTCGCCGCAAAATTGATGAGCCGCGCTTTCACCGCATCGAGGCCCGCGCCCTCGCGCAACGTGAATGGCGCTCTGAACATCGCGTGCAGTCCGGTGTAGCGCCCGGGTCCAGCAGCGATCTTGGCGAAGCTCGTTCCGGCAAGGCCGGCATCGGAGAAAGCTTGCAGCGTCACGCCGTCATTGGCACGGCCAAACCACGAGCGGCCGAACGCTGCAAGAGCGGTGCCTGGCTGCGGCGTGTAGTAGATCGCATAACGGGCGAGGTTCGCGGGGGTTGCTGCCGCGCCCGTCCGCCGATTTTCGAGGTGGGCACAATTGAGCATCGAAACCTCCCTAGGTGCTCGCCTTGATTCGCGGCGCTCATGCGCGGAACCGCTAGCATTTGGCTGTGGCGCAGGCGCGACGGGTTCTTGGCGATAGGGAGGCCGAGCGATGAACAGTGCATGAATCGCTTTTGTTGCAGGCGCGAAGCGCGGCCTTTGACAGACCGAGCTTTCGCGGGCATGCGTTGCTGCGTCACAGCAGGCGAGGGGATGATGATCGAGCTTTACACGTGGACCACGCCTAACAGCCGAAAGATCTCAATCATGCTCGAGGAGGTAGGCCTGCCTTACCGCGCGCATCCCATCGACATCACCAAGGGCGAGCAATTTCATCCCGACTTCCTCAAAATTTCACCTAACAACAAAATTCCCGCCATCGTCGATTCCGATAACGGATTCCATCTCATGGAGTCGGGCGCGATCTTGCTCTATCTCGCCGAGAAGACCGGCAGGCTCTGGCCGCAGGACTTTCCTACCAAGTGGCGCGTGGTCGAGTGGCTGATGTGGCAGATGGGAGGGCCCGGCCCCTTTCTCGGCCAGGTGCACCATTTCGTGAAATTCAATCCCGGTAAGAGCGCCTACGCCGAAGAGCGCTATGCCAAGGAGGCGAAGCGACTTTGGGGCGTGCTCGACCGGCGGCTTGCCGAGGTCGAATATGTCGCCGGCGATTATTCCATCGCTGATATCGCCATCTGGCCTTGGATCTCGCGTTTTGCCTGGCAGACCGTGGACTTCGCCGAGCATCCCAACGTCAGGCGCTGGTACTTGGCGATTGCTGAGCGGCCTGCGGTCAAGCGCGGCTGGGATGTGCTGAACGAGGGCCGTGCAATCCCTGTGCCTTGAACCGCACGCAAGCTGGCTAGCGGCCTGAGGTTGAGCTGTGGCAGAATGCGTCCGTGCCGCGAGGAGGCGCCGGAGGGGAGCCGGCGAGGACGGGAGGACGTCGCATGAAAGTTGGTGGCGCCGGTCGCTTGATCGGACACAACCTGACACTCGCTTTCTCTGTCATGTCGTGCGTCGCGTTGCAGTCGGAGCTCAGCGTCTGCGCAAGTCCTTCAGCCGGTCGAAGGGCGCCCATCGCCCGCGTTGCTTAACCACATGGTCCGCCACTGGGACTGACGATCGACTTTAGATCAAGTCTGGTGACGGAGCGGGCCGCTAGCCGTGCCCGGTGACGAGTGGAGAGGGTGATGAAGATCGCCGAGGCCAAGACAAGCGGGAAGGAGAGCACGAGCGGCGCCACGCCAGCCGCGCCGACCTCCGACATCTTGTCACGCACGGCGATTAAGCTCGTGGTCAAATAGAACTTGGCACGGCGAGGCTAGTTTTATCGGCCCCGCCACCGCCTTTCTCTCGACAGGGCCGCCGGGGTTCCGCAATGACGCCGTTTTGTGATGCGAAGGGCGGTGCGCCGCAGCTTGGCGCAGGCGCAGCCTTTGGCGCTCGCAGCGGTGGGTGTTAAAGTGAGCGCGCTTTTGGCGATGAGATGCGCGCCGGAGTATCGAGGTATCCCATGACGGGGAGACTGGGAGCGGCGCGAGTCCTGGCGTTAGGGCTTGTGCTGGCTGTTGCCACTTTGGCGGCCCTCCCGACATGGTCGGTGGCCGAGCCCAAGAAGCATGATCGGGCCGCACATGGCACAGCGCCAGCGGCCGCGTGGCAACATAAGCAAAGCAAAAAAGCCAAGGCTGCTGCCGCTCCGAAAGACAAGAAGCGCTCCAAGGCAAAAGCCGCTGCCGTTCCGCAAGACAAGCAGCGCTCCAAGACAAAGGCCGTCAGCGAACCGAATGTCACGTGCAACTTCCCATGGAACTATTCGCGGGCCTTGCATCACTGTATCTGCATTCACGACGGTTATACCCTGCAGCGCGGAAGCTGCGTGCGCGACCTCACCTCGGTCACGTGCCGCGACGATGAGCGCTGGTCGCCGAAGCGCGGCGCCTGCGTCTGTGCCAAGGGGCTCAAGCGGCAGGGCGATGCCTGCGTTGTCGCCGAACCTGTTCAGATTGTCGTGACGCCACCGCCTCCCGAGATGCCGGCCCCTAATGATGTGTTTCCGGTTGCTCGTCTCGATGCTGGAGAACCGCCGCCCACCGACGTCCCGGCGCCAGTCGAGGCCGAGGACGAACAGGAACCCGCACTTTCACCCGAGCAGGTGCAGGCGATTTCTCGCGCGCAGAGCTGCCTGACTGAGCTCGGCTACTACAAGGGTGCGATTGACGGGAGGAGGGGCAAAGAGACCTGGACGGCCTACTGGCACTTCAAGCACGACCATGGCCTCTCAGGATACAGCGATCTCCTAGCCGATGCTGTG
The DNA here is from genome assembly GCA_035260265.1 of Methyloceanibacter sp. Taxonomy (GTDB): domain Bacteria; phylum Pseudomonadota; class Alphaproteobacteria; order Rhizobiales; family Methyloligellaceae; genus Methyloceanibacter. Next base: position 4,954 of record DATFVO010000007.1, on the reverse strand, counting down.
CAGCAGAAATTTGCCTCGCTCTGCAAGGGGCCGGAAACGACCGCCGCGCTCTCCACCGAAGTTCAACCGGCCACCGCGCCGCAAACCGATGCCGCGCCGCCGGGAAGCGAAACAGTCCTCACAAATGATACAGCGCCCAACACCGAGGCAGCGCCGGCCGTAGAGCAAGTTGCGCCACCCCCGCCAACTGCGAGGCTCGACATTTACTGTCTGCCAGAGGATCTCATCGCACTGCTTCGCCGCGCTCACGGGCCCGGCATTTCGGTCACTCAGTGCGAAAAGGCCTGCCTGCCGTCGCCGACCGGGCTTCCCCAACCATATCTCGACGAGCTCCAGTCCAAGTTTGGCATCGCGTGGTGCCGCACCTGCGTGCCCTTCGCGGGCCATCTCGAACTCGACGACGTGAAACGCATCGAGCGGGCGGGCAACATCGAACTTTGCGCAACCCCCTCGCGGCAACTCCCAAGGCGGGGCGTGCCGGCTGGCGAGCCGCTCAAGTCCTACACCAAGGTTCGCGAGCTCTACCGGGCTTTGCCTCCGGCGCCGGACGCGAGCGACACGCTGGCCGTGATCATCGGCAATCGCGACTACGCCAAGCTGCCACCAAGTGAGACCTCGCAAAACGACGCCGGCGCCATGTTTGCATTCCTCACCGAGCATATGGGCGTTCGCCCGGACAACATCATCGATGTGCGGAATGCCAAGAAGGCCGATCTCGAAAGGCTGTTCGGCGCGGCCCCGGGGGTTGAAGGCGATCTTGCCCACCTCGTACGCTCAAATCCCGGGGCAAAGGTGCTAGTCTATTATTCGGGTCATGGCGGGACCGACAACGCCGAGACCGAAACCTATCTCCTGCCCATCGATGCCGAGCCCTACCGCGAGGCGCAAAGTGGCTACAAGCTCTCGACGCTCTACGCTAATCTCGCCAAGCTCGACGCGAAATCTGTGCTCGTTTTGCTCGAGAGCGAGTTCGGCGAGGAGCACGGCGCCAATGTGCTGCCGCCAAACTTGCCTGAGACGAGCAACCAGGCTCTGCCCCGCGCGCCGCTCCCCAACCTCACCGTCATGATCGCTTCAGACCGCGGGCAACGCACGCTCATCGACTCGACCTATGATATCGGGTTGTTCACCCGCTATCTGATCGACGGCCTTGCTGGCAAAGCCGACCTCCGACCGATCGGCAATGGCGACGGCTCGCTAGACAGCGCCGAGATCTATGCCTACACCGCCGCGATGGTGGAGATCGCTGCGCGCAAGACCTTCGGATTATTGCAGAATCCCATCTATTCCAGTGGCTCGACGCCCGTGCTCACGAGCGCTGGACCGAGTTCCTCGAACCCCGATTGACGCAACTCGCATCTCACATAACCCAGTGGCCGGCTGCGACAAATTGCTGGGGGACCACGCGAAAATCGCTTTACAAGGGGTCAAGGATTTCATACGGGACCAGAACGCTCGTAGGCGATTTCGCTCAAGGGCAGCACTGACATCGGCAATCTCGTGTGGGAGTAGACATGGGATGGACGTTTTCACTTCTGCCGCAGAGTTCCTGCGTCATCGCCGCCCGGAGCGGCCGGTCCTAGCTTTACGGCCTCACGCCGCGCGTCGTGCGGCAACATGGTTCCTCACCAATTTCCCCGGCCGCGTGCTTTATGCCGCGAAGGCCAATGACGCGCCGGAGATCGTCGGTGCTCTGGTCGAAGCTGGCGTCAGGTCGTTCGACGTGGCTTCGCTTGTCGAGATCGAGCGAATGGCGGTGGTCGACGGCGCCGAACTCTATTTCATGAACCCGATAAAGTCGCGCGAGGCGATCGTGCGCGCCTATCGCGATTTCGGCATTAGGAGCTTTGCCTTCGACAGCGAGGAGGAGCTCGATAAGATCATGGCCGAGACCGGCGGCGCCACAGATCTGAACCTCTACCTGCGCGTCGCCTGTCCCAATACGCACAGCCTCATCCCGCTCGAGGGCAAGTTCGGCGTGTCGAGCGCCGAGGCGCCGGCGCTTCTTCTGCACGCCCGGCAGATTGCGCGCCGGCTCGGCATCACCTTCCATGTCGGCTCCCAGGCCGTGGTCCCCGCCGCGTTCGGCGAGGCGCTGCGGCAGCTCGGCCAGCTCATCGTGGAATCGGGCGTCCTTGTCGATGCCATCGATATCGGCGGCGGCTTCCCGAGCCGCTACCCACACTCCGATCCACCAGAGCTTGCGAGCTTCATGGAGGAGATTGTGCGCGCTGCCGACGAGCTAGCCGTCAAGCACTCGTGCGAGCTTCTGTGCGAGCCGGGACGGGCACTCGTGGCCGAAGCCGAGTCGGTCATCGTGCGCGTCGACGCTCGACGCGGCAACGCACTCTACGTCAATGACGGCGCATTCGGCACGCTGTTCGATGCCGCCTACTCGGGTTTTCGATTTCCGGCGCGGCTGATCACCACCTCGGGTCGCGAGACGGAGCCGGAGACTGAGTTCGCGCTTTACGGTCCGACTTGCGACAGTTCGGACTACCTGCCTGGTCCCTTCCTCCTGCCGGAATGCGTGCGGGAAGGGGACTATGTCGAGATCGGGCAGATCGGCGCCTATGGCCGCGTGCTGGCTAATCGTTTCAATGGGTTCGGTGAATATGATGAAGTGGTGCTGATGGACGAGCCCATGCTGTCGATGTACGCAAACCAAGAGGAGCAGCCGCTCGTCACGCTTAAGACGGCCAGAGCCTGACGCTCCGCCACTCCCGGGCTGCTCTAGAGTTCGCACCTCGTCGGTCCTCACCACAGGGATTTGCCATGAGTGAGACAGGCCGCTGGCAGCTCCGCGACTCCGAGCGCATCATTCCCGGCAATAGGCCGTTGCTCGGCGGTCAGCACTTCCTCGTCGCCATGACCCGTATCAGGAACGAGGCGCTCATCCTGCCCGACACGCTCGACTATCTCGGCAAGCATGCCGACGCGATCATAGCCTATGACGATGCAAGCACCGACGAAAGCGTGGACATCCTCCGTGAGCACCCGAAGGTCGCCCTGGTGATCGCCAACGGGGCGTGGGAGCAGGACATTGCCGCGCGCCGGCTCGCCGAAGGACGCCATCGCGGGCTTCTCTTGCAGATCGCCCGCGCCGAGTTCGGATATGAATGGATGCTATGCTTCGACCCGGATGAGCGCGTCACCGGCGATTTGCGCGGCGCGCTACAAGCGCTTGAAGGCCACACCTGCGACGGCATCAGGGTGCAGCTGTTCGACGCCTATATGACGCCCGACGACTACGATCCTTACAGCTCCGAGCGCGAGCTCCTCGACTTCCGCCGCTATTTCGGGCCCGAGCGGAGGGATATTTTAATGCTGTGGCGGAACAGCCCTAAGATCCATTTCGCCGAGCATCACGCGCGTGAGCCAGGCGGGCTCAAAAACGTCCGCACTGACCTCTACTGCCAGCACTACGGCAAGTCGCTCTCAATCGACCACTGGGAGGAGACTTGCGACTACTACATCAAGCATTTCCCGTTCGACACTTACGGGCGGAAATGGACGGAGCGCAAAGGCAAAGGCATCCACACCGAGTCCGATTTTCAACGGCCGCTCTACGAGTGGGGCGACACGCTGTTCGCCCACGCGGTCAAGCTCGAGCGCTGAGTTTGCCTGGTTGGTAGTGCGTTTCAAAGTAAAAAGGGCAAAAAGGAGCCCCGCACGCAAGCGGGGCTAGCAGGGACCAGTCGTATGGAGCCTAAGCGTCGCACTGCACAAATCCAATGACCAGACCAAAGTGGCCTTCGCGTCTATAGCGTGAGGGCCACACCTTCAAGGTGTTTCTCTCTCGACCGAGATTAGGGAGCGCGCATAGTATTCGCTTGTGCGCGAGCCTCGTCGGGTCGGGAAAATGCCCACAAAGCATTCCCGCGGCCCGGGCCTCGCGCACGCCAGCTAAAACAGGCGGACTCTGCTACATTGTCGGACCCTGGTGGACGGCGGAGGAATCGCGATGCACAAGACAATGATCGGCGCTGCTGCTGGCCTAGCTCTCCTGGTCACTGCATCACTAACTTGGGATGCGAACGCGACTATTTTAACCAGAGTCGGAACGCCCCTCGCTTTGCCCATCCAGACCGTGGCTTGCTGGTGCGGATGGTTGGGGGGCTCAACGGCAGCACTCAGAGGCGGTCGATCTTACCGATGCTCTTGTAGCCGTGCGAGCGCCCTTAGAGCCCCACCACGCATGCCGTGTTCAGCGCATCAGACCAAGTTCTATTGCGAAGCCAACCGTTGCCACTGGCAAAATTGGAGCATGACGTGCATCTGACGCTCTTTTCGATTGTCGCGCATTGCGTTGGCGGGCGCGGTACCGAAACTTAGGGGAAGTTTGATCATTGCCATATTTGCAGCTTGTTGCCCCCATGGTTGCACTATTCGAGTCTAAGGGGGCTAAATTTGGCCTAACTACTTATATCACTTATAAAAACACTGGTGTGCGGTACTGGACTCGAACCAGTGACCCCTGCGATGTGAATACAGTGCTCTACCAGCTGAGCTAACCGCCCGCATGTTTTGAGCATCATCTTTTTCGGGATGATGCGAGGGGACAACCCGGATTTAGCGATTGCCCGCCGTTTTCCTCACAACCTTTCGTCAAACCAGCTGCATTTTCAGCTTACGATTTTGTGCGATAAGGGCGAGTAGGTCTCCGTTGCTGTGACAGAGCTGTGACAGACCGAAAAGAGCCTCTCCTCTAAAAAACTGCAAACCGCGTTGGTTTTGAAACCAATTCGCAAAAACGGGTAAAGCCTCTGGTGGAGATTGCACCCCTTAGGCCGCAACTGTCTCCTCATGAGAAGGCCCCCACCAACCTGCGTTAGGGGCTTCCTCTTAGTCCCGTTCTTCACCACGTATCGAAAGGTTGGTTGCGTGCACCCAGAGGCGCTATTTGGGGGCGTGACGGACCCTGCGCCCCTCCTAAGCACAGCCGTCGCAGAAG
>DATFVO010000006.1:0-5416 GCA_035260265.1 Methyloceanibacter sp. | reverse complement strand
TTTCGGTCGGCAACAGCTGCCCCGCTCGCCGTGACCATGCTGGCGCTGACGCTCGCTACGGTTGGCATCTATGCCGACGTCAGCACCTTCTGGTCGCTGCCGACAGCGATCCTGACCGGAACGGGGGCCGCGGCAGGGCTCGCCCTCGCCAATTCGATTGACAATCTCGGGGGGCTTGCCGGGCCGTCGATCGTCGGTGTGATCAAGCAGGCGACCGACAGCTTCACCGCAGCCTTGCTGTTTCTCGCTGGCGCTATGGCGCTCGGCGGCGTGATCGCCCTACTGTTCGGCCGGACCGCGCGTGCCGGCGCGAGTCCGTCGCCCGCAATTCCCCGCGCAGGCGAGCAACTACGGTTCTCTGGGATCAGGCGACGCGGGCGGGAGTTCGTTTACGCTTTGCTTCGCTTTTGGCGGCTGGCTTGCCCTCGCCGCCGGTTGCTCCCCACTGAAGCTCGCCCTTAGCTGCAGAGAGGCAGATCTCGACGGACTCCGACAGTGAGGTCGCGTAGGCGTCGGCATCGGTGGTCGCGAGCAGCGACTTGACCGAAGGCGATTCCGGCGCCTCGGCCCAAAAGCACACGAGGATCAGCGTACCCTCAGGCAAGATCCGCCTGAGCCGTCGCACGAGATAGCGAATATGGGCAGGGCCTGTGCCCAAGCCGAGATAGGACAGCGCGATGAGCTTGGCCTCGGTGTTGGCGAGCGAAGTGATGTGGCCCGCCGAGAGCGTCTCTGGCCCGAGCGACCTCGCGCCAAGCCCTCGCTTCTCCAGCACTTCGGCCAGCATGTCGGCTGCGGCTTCGTCCAGAACGTTGCGTCCGCCGATGCACAGCACTGGCTCAGCGACCTCCCAGCCCGGTCCAAGCTCCGAGCGGTCGATCGCAGGAAGCTTCTCCTCTGCAGCCTGTCCGTTTTCGGCGGCGGTCAAAGACGCGAGCCCATTGGCCACAGAGGCGAGACCGTCGGCGACGACGGGTTCCTTCTGACGAAGTTTAAAGAACCACCGGCGCGGCTCGAAATCGGAGAGATTGTCGAGCATTTCTTTCACCGTCGCGCATACCCTCTTGGCCTGCTCGTTGTCGAGACTGCCGCGGCGCGCGTCATTCTCGGCAAGCTTGAGACCGCCGAGCGCCACACTGTCGAGATAGGAGACCAGGCTCTCATCTTTCAGCGCGAGCTCGGCTTGATAAGTGGCCTCTGCCGCGTCACCTGAGAGCGCACGCTGGTAGAAGCTCTGCTCTGGCGTGAGCGCAGGCTCGTCGCCGAGCAGCACCTCGAAGAACTCTAGACCCTCGACATGACGCCCGAGCACGGCGAGGCACACAGTAATGGGCATGGCGAGAAGCAGTCCGAGAGGCCCCCACAGCCAGGTCCAGAAGATGGTGGATGCGATCACGGCGATCGGCGTCACCCCCGTGCCACGGCCGAACACCAATGGCTCCACCACTTGCCCCATGATCAGCTCTGAGACGACATAGAGCGCGAGCGTCATCAGAAAAACGGACCAGTCAGGATAGACCACGGCGGCAACAAGGAGCGGCGGCAGCGCGGCGATGTAAGAGCCGATGAACGGCACGAAACGCATGAGCCCGGCGAGCACGCCCCACACGATCGGGGTCGGAATGCCGATCAGCCAAAGAGCGATGGTGATGAAGATGCCGTAAGCCGAGTTGGTCAGGACTTGGCGCAGGAAATAGTGGCTGAGCCGGTCTGCGGCGTCGTTGATGGTCGACGTGGCGCGCTGCAGGTCTGAGGCGCCGAGCAACCTGATCATGCGGTCGCGCAGGTCCTCGCGCTGAAGCAGGATGAACACCACGAACAGGAGCACGATGCCGGCGGTGGCGAGAGGCGGCAACAACGTCCCGGCGATTCCTTGATAGATTTCGAAGGGCGTGGGCGGAGGGTTGCGGACCTCGACAGGGACTGGCTGCTTCCCTTGCTCGACCTGTTGCGGCGGCGCCGGCTCGGCTCCGACCGAGGTGTCTGGCGGCGGATTGGAAAGAGACTGCTCGAGTTGCCCGAGCGCCGTCGCCACTCTCTTGATGAGCGGCGTGCCGGATATGGTGTTGCTCAGGTCGCCGATCTTCTTGGCGAGGACCGTCTGGTATTTCGGCAACTCGCCGGCGAGCTGCGTCACCTGCGCCGACAACAGCCAGCCGATGACGAAGATGACCAGGAACGCCGCGCCGACCACTAGGCCGACCGCAAGAACGCGCGGCACCTTGATGCGCCTGAGCAGGAGAAGCGGCGGCGTGAGCACGAAGCTCAACAGAATCGCGAGCGCGAGCGGCACGAGGATCTCGCGCATGAAATAAAGAGCGGCGATAACAATAGTTGCGATCAGAAGCCCTTGAAGCGTCGCCGTGCGCGCGTCGGATGGGGTCGAGAGTAAAGGCAGCGGCGAACGGGGCGGCATGTCGGAATCTCCCGGCACGCCAAGACGCCCGAGAACTCCGTTGACGGTGCGGCCGGCGCTTGGCTCCTGGCTGAGTGACGCCTTAACCGGTTGGCAGGACTAAGGTTCCTTTCGCGCGGAGGGCGGCTTCACCCCTATCTCGGTGCAGCCTCGAGGATGGTGGTGTTGGTCGAGACGTCGGCGATCGGTTGCTTCGTCCCTTCCATTAGCGAAGCAGTTCCTGCCAAGACGCTGCGCCGCGAGAAGGCCGGGCGCGAAATCTCGCAACGTTCGCACATTCCTGAACGCTCCTCCCTTAAACGCGGGCAAGCCTCTGCCGGAGAAGGACGGTCAAGTCCCAGGAAAGCCACCGGAGCTTAGTGCCGCGCTTCTTTGCCGTTCCCTGACCGCGGCTTGGCAAGAGGAAGGTCGATCGAGCACACCACGCCGTCGGCCTCGAAACGCCAGTCGATCGTCGCGTCGGGCAGGCCGCGCTGGATGAGCTTGGTGCCAAGCCCCTTGCGCTGAGGCGGCAGGACCGACGGCCCATGGCGCTCAGCCCAGGCGAGATTGACCATGCCGGACCCAAGCGTCCAGGAGAGATCGACCCTTCCGGTGCCATTGGACAGGGCGCCATATCTTGCAGCGTTGGTGCCAAGCTCGTGCAGCACCACGCCGAGCGCGATTGCTTGCGGCGGAGAGAGCGTGACTTTCGGCCCCTCGATGGTGAGCCGGTCCTGGCCTTCGAGGCAGAACGGCGCCAGCTGCCCTTTGGCAAGCTCGCCGAGATCGGCGCCGGTCCAGTCCTTGGCAAGCAGAAGATTGTGCGCTTGCGCGAGCGCCTGAAGTCTTCCGGTGAAGGTCTCGACGAAGGCCTCTGCCGAGGGGGCGGTGCGCAGAGTCTGCTGGGCGACGGCAAGGATCACGGCGAAGGTGTTGTTGACACGGTGGGCGAGCTCGCGCAGGAGCAGAGCCTTCTCCTCCTCCGCCGCCTTCCGCTCGGTGATGTCGACCAGCATGTTCACCGCGCCGATCAACTTGCCTTCGGCATCGTGCAGCGGTGTCGGAAATGGAAGGATCGGCACGCGAGTGCCGTCGGGACGCTCGACGATCTTCTCGGTTCCGCGCACTGGCTTGCCGGTCTTGACGGCGAGCGCCGTGGGGCATTCCTCGTGCGCGATTGGCTTTCCGTCGGGCCAGTAAAGCTTGCCGGCGATAGACCAGGCATCGTTGCCGACGACAGGATGCCTACCGCAAAGCTCAGCGGCAGCCTCGTTGCAGAAGGTGATGCGGCCGTCGGCGTCGGTCGTGTAGATGGCTGCGGGGAGAGCCTCGAGCAGATCGCGGTACCATCGTTCGCGCTGCTGCAAGCGTTGCTCGGCAGCTTTGCGCGCGGTGATGTCCTGGAAGCAATTGACGCCGCCAATGAGCTTGCCGGTCTCGTCGCGCAGCGGGTCGAGATTGGCGAGAATGGTGAGCCGGCTGCCATCCGGTCGTTCGAATATTAGCTCACGGTTACGGATCGGGTGGCCGGTCTGAAGCAGTTCGGCCATGGGCGCTTGTTCAACGGGAAGCGGCTCGCCGTTTGGTCGATAGGCCCTATATGCGCCGGTGAAGCGTTGCTCTCGGTTGCCGACAGTGGGGGACTGGCCCCAAAGCTCAGCGGCGCGACTGTTGTATTGGACGAGATAACCTTCGGCATCGCAGACAGCGACGCCGATGGGGAGCCATTCGAGGAAGCGGTCGCTCGAGTGCAGAGCTTGCCGGAGGGCGCAAGAGAGTGCTGCTTGCCGCGTAGCGCTGTCCTGAGACGCCACGCTTACCATGGATGTCCCTCTCTCCCTCGTGCAAGAGGTTTCGATACCGCCTAAAATGCGCTATCCCTCAAAGGGTTCCACCTTCGCACAGACAGGGTTAGCCACGCCTTAAATGGAGAGCTTACGGGGCCTCGGCAAGACCCCGGAGGGGCGAAATTGGGGTGTTACTAGGCGGCGTCTTTGAGCTTGTAGAGAACAAGCCGGTAGCAATCGAGATTTCGCGCCAAAAACTCATAGGCCGCCCCCCATAGATAGAGGCGGAACTTGCGATATTCGAAGTCGCCGAACGCCGAGCGCACATAGTCTTTGTTCGATTCCAGATTCCTCGCCCACTGGCGGAAGGTCAGGAAATAGCTCCAGCGGTCGTTCTGAACCTCGATCACCTCCAGATCGGTCTTGGCGAGCTTGTTCAACAAATCGTCGAGCACGAGGAAGGAATGATTGCCGGGATAGATGTGCCGCACCATGAAGGTCGACAGCTCGTATTTCTTCTTGGCGGCGCTGCCGTCTAGGAACACGCGGCCGCCCGGCTTCAGCAGCCGATAGAATTTCTTGAGCACGCGCTCGTAGTCCGGCAGATGCTCGATCACGCCCATGATCACGATCGAGTCGAACGGCTCGTCTGGCTCGAAGTCGTAGAAATCGGTGAGCAGGATGTCGAAGCGGGCGCCGAAATTGGCGAGCTTCGATTTGAGATAACTCTGCGACACTTCCGAGTTGGTGATGCCGGTGAAACGCACGCCGGCTTGCAGCGCGTGCCCGGCAAAGGCGCCCCAGCCAGGTCCGATTTCTAGCACCGTCTTGCCTGGTCCTAGTTCGCACTGCTCGATGGCCCAATCGAACTTGCGCTCGAGCGCCTTTGACAGCGGCTCGTCATCGTGGCCGTAGACGCCTTGGCTGTAGGCCGGGAACACAGGATCGAGGAAGCTCAGGAACAACTTCGGATCTGCATTGTAGTGGGAGGAGATCGCATGCTTGTTGGTATAGACCTGTCCGAACAGCAACGGCTCGATGAAGCGCCAAGCAGCGACGAGAGGGTGGCGATCATCGAGAGAGGCGCGCAGCGCAAACGGCTTCAGCATGTCGCCTTCGATGTCAATGTCGCCTTGCAGATAGGCCTCGGCGATATCGCCTTCGTCGAGCGTGCGAAGCGCCCGCATCGCCCGCGCGTTGCGCAAGCCGACGTGAAACTCGGCTCTGCCCT
>DATFVO010000005.1:0-2164 GCA_035260265.1 Methyloceanibacter sp. | reverse complement strand
TGATCAGAACATCGCCGGATGGACGCGGTCGGGCGGCGCGTGGCCGTCGAGGAAGGTCTTGATGTTGATGATAACCTTCTCGCCCATGTCGACGCGGCCCTCGAGAGTGGCGGAGCCCATATGCGGCAGCACCACCACCTTCTCGCTCTTGAGCAGCTTCGGATTGACCGCAGGCTCGTGCTCGAACACGTCGAGACCAGCGCCGGCAAGCTCCTCATTCTCGATCATGCGGGCAAGCGCATTCTCGTCGATCACCTCGCCGCGTGCGGTGTTGACGATATAGGCCGACGGTTTCATCAGCGCGAGCCTGCGCGCCGAGAGCAGGTGATAGGTCGCCGGCGTATGCGGGCAGTTGATCGAGATGATGTCCATGCGCGCAAGCATCTGGTCGAGGCTGTCCCAGTAGGTTGCCTCGAGTGCCTTCTCGATATCGGGCGCTACGCGCCTGCGGTTGTGATAGTGGATCTGAAGGCCGAAGGCCTTAGCCCTCTTGGCGACGGCCTGGCCGACGCGCCCCATGCCGACGATGCCGAGCCGCTTGCCGAAGATGCGATGGCCGAGCATCCAGGTTGGGGACCAGCCATGCCACTCGCTGTTGCCGGCTCGGAGGATCGCTGCGCCTTCGGTCAGTCGGCGTGGCACGGCAATGATCAGCGCCATGGTCATGTCGGCGGTGTCCTCGGTCAGCACGCCGGGCGTGTTGGTGACGATGATCGAACGGTTCCGCGCCGTTTCGAGGTCGATATTATCGACGCCGGTGCCGAACTGCGCGATCAGCTTGAGGTTGGGACCTGCTTGGCTCAGAACGCCTCGGTCGATACGGTCAGTGACGGTCGGCACCAGCACATTGGCGGTTTTTGCCGCCTCGATCAGCTCCTCGCGCGAGAACGGCTTGTCGTCGACATTGAGCCGTGCATCGAACAGCTCGCGCAGCCGGGTCTCCACGACGTCAGGCAGCTTGCGGGTGACGATAACGATTGGGCGTTCGGCCATTCGCGTTAAGCCAAGGGTGGGTCCGGGGCACGGGGCGACCCGCGGGAGTTAGGTGATTTTTGCTCGTTGCGGGCCATTCTCTAACAGAACCGGCTTTGCGAGATAAAGCGTCATCTTGGCTTAGGCCACGATCCGTTCACTTTTCTGGTCCATCCAAAGTGCGCCGATTCGGAGGCCACGCCTCCCGGCCGGGGGAGCGCATCAAGCGGGGGTGAGACGGTGCCGCAGCGGGCATTGATTGGGGTTGTGATCGCGTTGGGGCTTAGCCTCACGGCGCAAAGTTCGGCAAAGGCTGCCGACAATAACGTCAAACAGGCTGCGGTCGAGGGCGCCAAGAGCGCGCTGCCGGTGCCTCGCTTCGTCAGCCTCAAGTCGGACAAGGTCAACGTGCGCAAAGGACCGAGCACAGATCAATCGATCGTGTGGGTGTTCTCGCGCGCGGGACTCCCGGTCGAGGTGATCGCCGAATCCGATAATTGGCGGCGCGTGCGCGACAGCGAAGGAGCCGACGGCTGGGTGTTCCATAGCCTGTTGAGCGCGCGGCGTACTGTGCTTGTTGCGCCATGGGCGAAGGGCGAAGAGAGGGTGCCACTCTACAGCTCGAAATCGACGAGCTCGCGCGCGGTTGCAGAGCTTCAATCCGGCGTGCTCGGCAATGTTGTGACATGTGACGGAAGCTGGTGCGAGCTCTCGGTCGACGACTATTCAGGGTACGCTCAACAAGACCAGCTCTGGGGCGTATATCGCGGCGAGGAAATCAAATAAGACGACGGCCGATTTTATTCCAAGACTTCAAGATCTAGCTCGCATCAAAAAATCGGTACAGATCAATTATTATCTGAGGAACCAATCGCTATGCGGACCATTGGCCCTCCAGTGGCGATCACTATCGCTCGCTAAATTTTGGACTGAAAAGAAAAGGAGGAGATGATGAAACGTCTTCTTACCTCGACGACCGCAGTTCTGCTGTTGGGCCTGACGCCCGCGCTGGCCGCCGAGAGTTCAACGCTTGGCTCAGCCCGGCGTCTCGCAGGACGCCTCAAAGCAGGCGAACCTGCCGAGCCAGGGTAAGGCGGACACGTCAGGTGGCGCTGCTGAGCAAAGTTCGGCAAACCCGTCATCCAAGAGTGTGAAGTCTTCCGAGGCGACTTTGCCCGACAATAACGCGGAC
>DATFVO010000004.1:0-4047 GCA_035260265.1 Methyloceanibacter sp. | reverse complement strand
AAATTATAGGGAAACGCCTTGATGGATTCGCCAAACGGATTAGCGCGGTGAGGTGAATTCGTGAGCGTGATCACCTCGTGCCTCAGGTCGAGCAATCGGCGCGCAATGTACTTGCCTGAGAAGCCATAACCTTAAAACTCTTCGCCGTCGGTTCGGGACCGCCATAAGGACTAGGGCAGTCAAGTCCCCGCTGCGATAACGTCATCGAACAGCGCGAGCACAGCCGCGTGGCCCCCCATGTCGTTGACGCGAACCAGTGTGGCGGTGCCGTATTGTGGACGCAGGGCTTTGAATGCAAAGTCGTGCGCAGCATCTAAGTCATGCATGAGTTCTTGAGCCGCAGCGATCACTGCGCCTAGAGCACACCGCTTCACTGCGCTGGCGGAGGTTGGGCACACTTCTTCGCCATTTACGTCTCGCGCAAGCTCGCCACGACACCAGTGCTGTTCATCGGCGACAAAGGCACGAGCCCTTTCGACTATCTGCGTCTGGAGTGGTCTTGCCATTGAGAAGGTCTCGCTATTAGGTCGAGAGCACTATGGCCCATGCCCCTAACTTATCGCTAAGAACGGTCATGGTGAACCCTGCCGAGTGTGGTCTAGGAGCGGACTGAGCCTCTCCCCTCGCCGCTCTCCGAGAAAAGTTTTCTCACTCCACAGTCGCCGCGGTGAGCCGATGCCTAGTAGCCGCCAATATTAGTGCATTCAGAAATCGGGCGCTCTCGATGTTGAATCGTCGGATGCGTAATTTCTTCTCCCTCATGTTCATTCCTTCCAATGTTTTCATCTAAGTGAATGCGGAAAAGGCTCATTGGCGAGCTGCTTGTGTTCCTGCTCACCGCTGGTGCGGCTGAGGATCAAGGTTATTGCCCCCACCCGCTGCAGGCACCCGGCCGTACGCCTCAGATGAAGACCATCAAAGCACCCCAGACGATCACCACCGCTTTGGCGATGCCGGCCCACGTCGGGTCCCCTCGGTATTTGTCGGCGCTGCGCCAAACGCCAACGACAGCCATAACGACGTAGGGAAGCGGAAGGAAGTGGAGACCGATGGCGACAGCGTCGGGCAGGCCGGCGAGGACCGCAGCGATGGCAGCCGCCGTCGCCAAAATGTTGGCGATGGTGCCATAGGCGATGGCGTAGTGCCAAAAGGCTTGGCCGAGCGGAAAATCGCCACTCCAAAACGCTTTCAGCGTGTTTCGCATGATTCATCGTCAAACACAGAGGACTCCGCTGCAGGGGTCAGAGTTCCTCGGACGTGCCTAGTGGGCAGCCAACGACAAGGCGCGCGAGTTGGGCTGGGTTGCATAAAGAAAGGACAGGAGCGTTCAGAAGACAGCGAGGGAACTGTTGGGCGACGGCCACGTTGTCAAAATTAGCCTATCAGGGGTTTTCGCCCCGGTGCGCCGTCAGAACGGGGATTTCACCATGCAAAAGTGCTTGGCCTTGGCGATTGCTTCCATCACCGGCAGACCGTCGCGGCCAAGCCTTTGCCACCACCAGTGAGCAAGCCGCTCAAATAACGGCGCACGCAGACACGCTTTAGCGGGGGAGGACACGGGGTCCCCGAACGGAATTTTCACGAGCTGACGGGCTGGGTTAGAGACCGTAGACAAGCAAGTTAAGCCTCACCCCAGGGTCGCCTGCTGCTGTCAGTCTGGGAAGTCATCGCCATGGACCGCATCCGCATCATCGGCGGCGAGCGCTTGCAGGGCACAATCCAAATCAGCGGTGCCAAGAACGCCGCTCTTCCCTTGATGATCGCGAGTTTGCTCACCCGCGAGACCTTAACCTTGAAAAACGTGCCGCGGCTTGCCGACGTCACGCTGCTTAGCCGCATCCTCGGCAATCACGGGGTCGACATCACCGTGGTCGGCAAGAAGGCCGGCCAAACCACGATTGACGGCCAGACCTTCAAGCTCAAGGCGGTGGAGATCGTGGACACCACGGCGCCCTACGAGATGATCTCGCGCATGCGGGCAAGCTTCTGGGTGCTGGCGCCGCTCTTGGCCCGCTGCGGCGAAGCCAAGGTATCGCTGCCCGGCGGCTGCGTCATCGGCACGCGGCCAGTGGATTTGCACCTGACGACTCTTGAATCCCTTGGTGCCTCGATCGAGCTCGAGGGCGGTTATGTCATCGCCAAGGCGCCGAAAGGGCTGACTGGAGCCCGGATCGCGCTTTCCAAGGTCTCGGTCGGCGCCACGCATAACGCGTTGATGGCGGCGGTGCTCGCCCGTGGCGACACGGTGATCGAGAACGCGGCGCGTGAGCCTGAAGTCGCCGACCTTGCCAGCTGTCTGAGGAAGATGCGTGCGAGAATCGGCGGCATCGGCACCCCGACCTTGCAGGTCCAGGGCGCGGAGCGGCTGCATGGCGCCGAGCACAGGGTATTGCCCGACCGCATCGAGACCGGCACCTACGCCATGGCTGCGGCCATGACTGATGGCGACGTCATGCTTGAGGGGGCCCGCGCCGACCTCCTGCAAGAGGTGCTCCAAACCTTGCGCTCGACTGGCATCGAGATCGAGGAGAGGCCGAGCGGCCTCAGAGTGGCGTGGAACGGCGGAGCCCTC
Organism: Methyloceanibacter sp.; assembly: GCA_035260265.1. Lineage (GTDB taxonomy): Bacteria > Pseudomonadota > Alphaproteobacteria > Rhizobiales > Methyloligellaceae > Methyloceanibacter. Next base: position 1,475 of record DATFVO010000004.1, on the reverse strand, counting down.
AACCCGGTTTCCGTCGAAACAAGCCCCTTCCCCGGCTTTCCTACCGACCTGCAAGCTCAGCTTGTTGCTCTCATGAGCAGGGCAAACGGCCTCTCCAAAGTGCGGGAGACTGTTTTCGAGAATCGCTTCATGCATGTTCAGGAACTCGCGCGACTCGGTGCCCGCATCGATCTCAAGGGCGATACCGCCTTTGTCACGGGGGTGAACGGGCTGCATGGCGGGCAAGTCATGGCGACGGATTTGCGCGCCTCGGTCTCGCTGATCATCGCGGGACTCGCCGCCCAAGGCGAGACGCTGATCGGCCGCATCTATCATCTCGATCGCGGCTTCGAGCGAATCGAGGAGAAGCTCGGCCAATGCGGCGCGCGCATCGAGCGGGTCTCTGCTTAGCCGGCACGCAACCTCAATGACTCGAGCCTAAAAAAGGCACGATGTGCCATGAGGATCGCTCCATCTAAAGGATCACTTTGTGCCGCAGATAAAAGGTCGCGAATGTGAGAAGGCAGCCATGCCGTCAAAGGCTCCGCGAGTCCCCCTATTAGACTAATGACAGGCGACCCGGCATCCTTAAGACGTTCGATAATGCGTACGGCAGCGTCTGCCGCCTCTTGGATTATCCCCACTGCCATCGGATCTTTCGCCGATGCATACGCCAGGACCAGTGGCGCCAGTTCGGCATAGTCGGCCGGAGTCGCACTTGAAGCAAAACAAACGATTCTTGCGGGATCCCATTCGAAACGTTCGAGTATAGCTGTCGAAAGCTCTGTTCTCTCGGCTCGACCATCAAAGGCCCAAAGCGCGCGGCGTAGCGCCTCCCGACCCATTCTCAGGCCGCCCGCCTCGTCGGACACCTCGGCACCATATCCGCCAACAGAAATGCGCTGTCCGTTAACCACAGCCAGACCACAGGAACCGGTGCCCAATATCACGATGCCGCCGTCGGCGCCTCGGTGAGCGCCGAGCCAGGCGATGTAGGCGTCGGTCTCAAGCATGATTGATGCAAACGGGCGGAGTTTAGAACGCAGGCCGTCGCACGCGCTTTTTATGCCAACCCCTGCTAAGCCCAACCCGGCGTGTGCACGTTGGAGGCTTCGCTCATCCAGGCCAGCCGAACGGACTGCCGCCTCGCTTGCCACCCGAATGGACTGCACCGCCAGAGGCAAATCCAAATGGATATTCGCTGGACCGCCCCATCCCTCGCCTAACAAGTTCCCTCCCATATCGCGAATGCGCGCTCGGCAAAAAGAGGCGCCCCCGTCGATACCGATGAAGAGGTGCTTGGACATGAATGGCGTCGTCAGAAGATTGCCGCACGACTGAGAATTAGTGACAAACAAACCAAAAATGGCCAGAGTAAGTCACCGAGCCGGATTGAGAGGATACAGCGATTCTTTCTAGAAGTTAATGCCCAGACCCTGGGACATGCTGTCTGCCATTGGAACTGAGCTTGATCAGACCCCGCAACCAAGATTGCC
>DATFVO010000003.1:0-10278 GCA_035260265.1 Methyloceanibacter sp. | reverse complement strand
CTTGAACTTCTCCCCGGCCGCCTTGTCGCCGGGATTGAGGTCGGGATGCAATTTCTTGGCGAGCTTGCGATAGGCCTTGGTGATGTCCCCGGCACTCGCCGTCTTCGGCACGCCAAGAACTGAATAGAGGTCTTCTGCCATTGCCGAGTCTACTATTGGAGTGAAATCAACGGTCAGTGGTTACTGGATTCCCGCTTTCGCGGGAATGACAAAGTGGGCCATCATTTGGGGAGGCAGCCTTCCCTCGGCAAGCCGAGGCTAGCTCGCAGCGAGCTGGAATGCCGAGCCCACGCGGATCTCGGCCTCGCGATGGAGCAGATTGGCGAGGTCCTTGAACCTCCGCTCGACTCGCTCCCCTTCGAGATTCGAATAGGGTTGCGGTAGCGTCCAGACCAGCCGATTGCCTTCGTAGGCGATGGGCGTGTTGGTGAGAACGCCCGGCATGGCGGCTGAGACCATATGCGCGGCGCGGAAGGCGGCGCCGAGTATGCGCGCCCGCTTCAGCATGTCCTTGTCGACCAGCTCGATCAGTTTCTGGCTGAGCTCGTCTTTGACCAGCCCCTCGTTGCGGTAATAGACGGTGAGCGCGAGAAAGGCGCGGCCTGGATGATCGACGCCGACAAACGTGCCGTGCGCGATGAGGTTGAGGCTCTGAATGCCACGATAGTCTGGGTGCGCACGCCAGCCGATATCCGAGAGCAGGCAGGCCGCATGGCGGAGCCGCCTCTGCTCGGGCGTCTCCACAGGCCCCGGTGCGCGGAACAGGGCGTCGGTCCAGAAGCACAGCTCGTAGGCGCTGTCGACTGAGCGTGACCAACGGCGGGCGATGTCGTCGCAGGCCGCAATCAGCACGTCCTTGCGCTTCTCCTCGGGGCTTAAGAGGCTGTAGAGCAGGCCTTCGCGGATGCCGAACACCGAGACCACGAGGGCGCGCGGCTTCATCTGTCTGATGAGGCGCTCGAGCACCAAGGCACCGTAGGGAATGGTCTCGCGCCGTGCGCTGGAAATATCGCGAATGCCGGCTAGCGAGCTTTGCGATTGGTGATCTAACAGGGCGGAGAATCTCAGCGCGTCTTCGGCGGGGATGCGGTAGTTGTGCATGACGCTCAGCGGATAATTGGTCTGCGTCATGTGCAGCCGGGCGAGCGCCCGCCACGTCCCGCCGATGGCGTAGAAGTCGCGGCCCCTGCCCTTCTCGAGCCAGTCGACCTTCGACAGCGCCTCATCGACGATGTCGCGCGCCTTTTTAAGACTGCCGCCGGACGCATCGATCAGGCGTAAGCCGCCAAGCGGAAGGGTCGCGGCATCGGACATACGTCCGCCTCTTACGTCGATCAGCTCGAGGCTGCCGCCGCCAAGGTCTCCGGCAAAGCCGTCGGCGGCGTGGATGCCCGACACAGTGCCGAGCGCGGCAAGTTCGGCCTCCTTGGTGCCGGAGAGGACCGTGATCGGGTGGCCGAGCACCCTTTCGGCCTGAGCGATGAATTCCGGCCCGTTCATGGCTTCGCGCGCCGCCGCCGTAGCGATCACCTCGACATGCTCGACGCCGAGTTGGTTGATCAGGGCGCGGAAACGTCTGAGGGCTCTTAGCGCGCGAACGATGGCATCCGACGCCAGCCTTCCGGTGGTGGCGAGCTTGCGTCCCAGTCCGCACAGCACCTTCTCGTTGAATAGTGGGGCGGGCGCCCGTCCCGCCCCTTCATAGACGATGAGACGCACCGAGTTCGAGCCGATGTCGACCACCGCGACGGGGCTCAGATCGTTGCTGTGGAGCATGACCTCTCGTTTGGTGCGTGCGTCAGTTCGTCACTCGACTAGGCGCGTAAAGCGCGGCGGCATGTTCTCGGTAAGAGATGTGCCGCGGCCGGATAGGCTGGGATTGGTCATGAAATAGTCCTGAGCGCTGAACCGTTCCTGGTCTTTGCTGGGATGGATACGTTCAGAACTTCCATCGGGCCGCACCCGCCAGCTCTGCAAATTGTCCTTGAGGTTCGCCACCATGATCTGGTCGAGAATCTGCTCGTGCACCGTTGGGTTGAGAATCGGCACCATGGCCTCGACGCGACGGTCGAGGTTGCGCGGCATCATGTCTGCCGAGCTGATATAGACCACGGCCTTTCGATTCGGAAGGCCGTGTCCAGCGCCGAAGCAATAGATGCGCGAATGCTCGAGGAAGCGGCCGACGATGCTCTTGACGTGGATGGTCTCCGATAAATCGGGGACACCGGGCCTCAGGCAGCAAATACCGCGTACCACGAGATCGATCTCGACGCCAGCCTGGCTCGCCTCGTAGAGCGCATCGATGATCTCGGCATCGACGAGCGAGTTCATCTTCATCCAGATGGCGGCGGGTCGCCCGGCCTTGGCGTGGTACATCTCCTCGCGGATGTGGTCGAGGATGCGCGCCCTGATGCCTCCGGGCGACACCGCCATCAGCTCTAGCTCGGCAGGCTCGGCATAACCGGTGACATAGTTGAAGATGCGCGAAACATCCTGACCGATGGTACGGTCGGCAGTAAAGAACGACAGGTCCGTATAGATCTTGGCGGTGACCGGGTGGTAGTTACCAGTGCCGACGTGGCAGTAGGTGACGAGTTCGCCCATCTCGCGCCGGACGATCAGGCTGAGCTTCGCGTGAGTCTTGAGCTCGATGAAGCCGTAGACCACCTGGACGCCGGCGCTTTCGAGGTCGCGCGCCCATTTGATGTTGGCCTCCTCGTCGAAGCGGGCTTTGAGTTCGACTACGGCGGTCACCGACTTGCCGGCTTCCGCGGCATCCTTCAGCGCTTCGATGATCGGGGAGCTCTTCGACGTGCGGTAGAGCGTCCACTTGATCGCCACGACATCTGGATCGGCTGTCGCCTGCTTCAGAAATTGAAGCACCACGTCGAAGGACTCGTAAGGGTGGTGCACCACGATGTCCTTCTTGCGGATCGCGGCGAAGCAGTCGCCGTGATGCTCGCGAATGCGCTCAGGGAAACGGCTGACGAAGGGCTGGAACTTGAGGTCGGGCCGGTCGGCCACGATAAGCTGATTGGTGTCGGCGAGTCCAATGAGGCCCTTTTGCACGAAGCTCTCGCGCTCCGAGACCTTTAGCTCCTGCATGACGAAGCGCTGGAGCCTTGAGGGCATCGAGGCTTCGATCTCAAGCCTGATGACCGAGCCGCGCCGCCGGCGCTTCAACGCCGATTCGAACAAGCGCACCAGGTCCTCCGCCTCCTCTTGGACCTCGATGTCGCTGTCGCGTAGCACGCGGAACGCGCCCTGGCTCCTCACCCGGTAACCGGGAAAGAGCCGCGACACAAAGATGGCGACAACGGTTTCGAGCCTGATGAAGCGGATCGGCTCTTTCGGCTCGCCTCTGCTCGGCAGACGGATGAAGCGGGCAAGCTGGGGCGGGATTGGCAACAAAGCGTGCATGGCGCGCAACGAGCCTTCACGCACGAGCTCGAGTCCAAGGGTGAATCCCAAATTCGGAATGAAAGGAAATGGATGGGCGGGATCGACGGCGATTGGCGTCAGCACCGGGAAGATGTGATCGAGGAAATGCTCCTCGAGCCACGCGCGCTCCTCGTCGGTGAGCTGATCTGCGTGGAGAACGTGAATGCTCGCTTCGGCGAGTAGCGCCTCGAGTGTTACCCAGTTCTCTTGTTGCTCGGCGGTCAGTTCGGCGACCGCGCGATTGATGCGATCAAGCTGCTCCGCCGGCGTGAGGCCATCCTCGCTTGGCGTGTCGATGCCGGCACGGACCTGTCCGCGCAACCCCGCCACGCGCACCATGTAAAACTCGTCGAGGTTCGAGGCAGAGATCGAGAGGAAACGCAGCCGCTCGAGCAGCGGATGGCGCTCGTTCTCGGCTTCCTCGAGCACCCTTTGATTGAAATGAAGCCAAGACAGCTCCCGGTTGTAGAAGCGGCTCGGCCCGAAGGCGGCTATCACTGGACTCGGTTCAGGATGCTCAACCTTCTCTTGCAGAGTCATTGCTAACCTATTGAAAACATGGCGCCTTGTTGCGCCTCCCCCGTTTTTGCGGTGCCGCGCGCCGCATGTTACCCCAAAATCTGTATCAAGTGCGTTACGGAGCGGTCGGCAACGCCTAGTCGGTCGCGGCCCTCCCCGCAAGCGCCTCGACGACGAGCTGGCGGTTGATCTTGCGCCCCGTGCCGAGCGCCAGGCGGTCGACTGCCTCGACTGCAGCGGCAGCCGCTTGCAGCGAGCGGTCGACATGAAGGGCGAGAAATTCGAGCACCTTTGGGTCGACATCGAGCTGCCGGTCGGCGAAATGCTTGAGCATCACCATCCTGAGCAACGCGTCGTCAGGCGCGCCGATCTCCACGATGGGAACAGCCTTTAGCCGCGACGCTAAGTCCGGCAACGAGATGCTCCAACGGCTCGGTGCGCCGCGAGCCGACAGCAGCACGAAAAGCTGCTTTTCCCGCGCGAGGTTCAAAAGATGAAACAGCGCCCGCTCGTCATAGGCGCTGCTGTCGGCATCCTCGACCACAAGGGGCGTCCCCTCCCGCACGTCATCAATGAATTTCGTGTCGAGCATCTTCGCATCGAGAAGCCGCGCGCCGGACCGCGCCTGCCAGACGCGGGCGAGATGCGTCTTGCCGCTTGATGGCGGTCCGATCAGGAGCCGTGCCGGCTCCTGCCACTTGGGCCACGAGTCCACCAGCTTCACCGCCGCGATATTGCAATCGCTGACCAGGAAGTCTTCGGCGCCAAGTGCCGCCCGGTGCGGCAAATCGAGCGTGAGCTGCGTGAGCGTCACGAAGCCCTGACCCCAGAGCGCTGCTGCGATTGATCGAGCCCAGGTGTTGTCCTCTTGTGTGGCGGGAGCGGTCGAGGCGCGGGCTCGTAGCTCGCCATGTGCACGAGCCAAGCCCAGAAGTAGGCCGCGGCCGACACAATGGTGAGCGCGCCAGTGACCCAGATCAGGAGCTGCACCAGGGGATCAAGGCCAAGGCCAAGCCCGAGCTCGGCGAGGACGAGCCCCGCGAGCACGATCTGGGCGAAGGTGTTGACCTTGCTGATCAAGAGCGGGTGCATGGTGAGAGGCCGCGACAGCATCCAGGACAGCACGACCGCGCCGACAATCAGGATATCGCGGCTCACGACGGCGATGACAAGCCAGACCGGCAGATGACCGGCGAGGCCGAGAGTGACGTAGATGCTGACGAGCAGCGCCTTGTCGGCAATGGGGTCGAGATAGGCGCCGAGCTCGCTTCGCCAGCCATAACGCTTGGCGACAAAGCCATCGGCGGCATCAGACATGCCCGCCGCCAGGAACAGCAGAAAGGCCGCCGTCATCTCATGCGTGATGATCAGCCACACCACCAGCGGAACGAGCACGATCCGCGCTAGCGTGAGGCTGTTGGGGATATTCACTAACATTCCTCCCAGGGGCCGTGCTTAGGCCTATTGCCGCTTGGCTGGCCTAGAAGTCCCGATTTTAGCAGATTCGAACAAGAGGGCGTGACCTCGGGGCGCGTCGGGTTCTAACGGGAGCGGAGCACGAAGTTTCCATCCTTTTCGCCGAACTCGAAGCCGTTTTGGCCAAGCTCGGTCTGCAACTTGCCGAGCGAGCCGGCGTAGTCGAAGGTGATCGAGGCGGCGCGGGCCGACAGCGAATTGACCTCAAGCCCCTGGATTCCGGCGATGTTCATCAGGCGGCCGCGAATGTCCTGCCAGTCCTTGAGCCCCGAGAACTCGACCTGTGCAACCACGTTACGCGGGACTTCCGCCGGCTCCTTCGATTTCTCATCGGTCGCCCCTCCCTCCTCATGTTTGACCTCGGTCGCAGGCGCTTCGCCCTCCTGCGACACCTTCCACCGGTTCTCCAGGACACCGAAGACGATCTCGGCGGCGTTGCGCGCCGCAGCCTTAGCATCGCCCGACAGCTTGTCGCTCTGCTCGAAGGTAACGGCGCCCACAGCGTCGGTGCCGGCGAGTCGCGTCACGAACTGGCCGTGATCGATCTCGCCGACGGCGATGACCAGAGGCCCATAGCTGTAATCCTCCTGCATCGAGGCAAGCGCCTGGGCGTCCCCTGCCAGCACCGACTTCACTGTGGCTGCATCGAGGTTGGGTCTCGGTCTCAAGATCGTGGCGGGCGTCACGCTGTGCGAGAGATCGAGACCTTCCCACGCCTCTCGCCAGCCTTCGGGCCCTTCGCTCTTCACGCTTCCACCATCAATCATGAGGGGAAGGATAGAGACCGAAAGCGCGCGGTCCTCGCTGAAGGAGATGTTTTGATTCTGCAGAAACTGCTTCACCGCCTTATCGTTGAGGCTGATGTCGAGCACGGCGAGATAGCGAGTGGTGGAGTTCTGCTCGCTTCTGATCGACACGCCGCTGACCATCGCGTCGATGTCGTCCTTGCTGAGTTCCGGCAGTGAGGCAAAGGCGCTCGCCGGCATGATCCGCTTCAGCACGGTCATGACCGCCCGCTGCTCTGACTGGGCCATGCCTGTGTCCCGCGCCGCCACGGCGTCCTTGGCCGTAACGTCGACCGAGATCTTGGCGACGGAGTAGAGGCTTTCGGCCGCTTCGAGGGGCGCGCAGGCGAAGCCCGCAAGGATGAACGCAAGCAAGAGAGCCGTTGCCCTACCTTCTGTGCTAACCCTGAACCTTGTTCGCCAGAACGCCATATGATTTTGTTGCAAGACGCCGGGCCTGCCGCCTGGCTCCGTCCGCATTTGGTAAACACCGCAATATGGCGGACCCTTGACGGGCCTGTTAAGGCACGATTGTTATGCCAAATCGCCTGAACTTGCACCCCGAGCCCATTCGGTGCCCGCAACCTCCAAGGACAAGACCAGAGTGACCTATCGCGATGCTGGCGTCGATATCGACGCGGGCAACGCGCTGGTCAAAGCGATCGCCCCCCTTGCCGCTAGGACCGACCGCAAGGGCGTACTTGGCTCGATTGGCGGATTTGGCGGCCTGTTCGATCTCAAGCCGTGCGGCTTCAAAGATCCCGTGCTGGTCGCCGCCACCGATGGCGTGGGCACCAAGCTCAAGCTCGCCATCGAGACGGGCATCTATTCCGGGATCGGCATCGACCTTGTGGCCATGAACGTCAACGACCTTGTGGTGCAGGGTGCAGAGCCCCTGTTCTTTCTCGACTACTTCGCGACCGGGAAGCTCGACCTTAGCGTGGCGGAGGCGGTGATCGGCAGCATTGCGAAAGGCTGCAAGGAAGCCGGCTGCGCGCTGATCGGCGGCGAGACCGCCGAAATGCCGGGACTCTACGCGGCCGGCGATTATGATTTTGCCGGCTTTGCCGTGGGCGCGGTCGAACGCTCAGGCGTGCTTCCCCGCGACGATGTGGAAACCGGCGATGTAATACTAGCGCTTCCCTCTTCAGGTCTTCACTCAAATGGCTTCTCGCTCGTGCGGCGTATCGTCAAGGAAAGCGGCCTCGGTTTGGGCGATGCCGCCCCATTTGCGCCGGACATGAAACTTGGCGAGGCGCTGCTCACACCGACACGCATCTATGTGCGGCAAATCCTTGATGCGATCCCAGCAACGGGGGCGATCAAAGCGCTCGCTCATATCACTGGCGGCGGCCTGACCGAAAACATCCCGCGCGTGCTTCCGTCAGAGCTTGCCGCGGAAATTGATCTCGGCACTTTCGCGCTTCCGCCCGTGTTCGAATGGCTCATGGCAGAGGCGCGGCTCGATCGAGATGAGATGCTCAAGACCTTCAATTGCGGCGTCGGCATGGTTCTTATCGTCTCGCGGGATGATGCTGAGCGTGTGCGTCAGCACCTCGGCGAGGAGGCAAAAGTAATCGGCGCGATCGTCAAACGGGGCAGCGGCGATTCCGTCCGCTACAAAGGCGCACGCGCCTGGGGCGCGCCGTGAGGAAGCACGTCGGCGTCCTCATTTCGGGGCGCGGCTCAAATCTCGGCGCATTGATCGAGACCTGCAAAGCCCATGACTATCCAGCCAAGATCGTGCTCGTGGTGTCGAACGTGCCGAGCGCGCAAGGACTGCTGCGCGCCGAAGCCGCCCTCATCCCCGCCCTCGTCATCAATCACAAGGACTTCGCTTCGCGCGAGGAGTTCGACGCAGTTCTCGACAATGCGCTGAACGAGGCTGGCGTCGAGCTCCTCTGCAATGCCGGGTTCATGCGCTTGCACAGCGAAGGCTTCGTGGCGCATTGGCGTGACCGGCATCTCAACATCCATCCATCGCTACTTCCGGCCTTCAGGGGGTTGCATACTCACCCTCGGGTCCTAGATGCAGGCGTAATGATCACCGGCTGCACGGTACATTTCGTCCGCGCCGAGATGGATACTGGACCAATTGTGGCGCAGGCCGCCATTCCGGTGCTGCCCGGCGATACGCCGGAGAGCCTTGGGGCGCGCGTGCTCGAAGCAGAGCATCACCTTTACCCACACGCGCTTAAGCTAGTGGCCTCGGGTGAAGTTCGCGTGGAAGGCGAACATGTGGTCGGAACGACACCGATCGGGCCGCAACCCCCGTTATTTTCCCCGCCCCTCGACGAACACTTTGATTGAAAATATTAACGGCCGTAAGATCAGCCCCTGGACGGGGCAGCATGTCGCACTACAAGATGCTGACGTGCCAATGATGGACAATGCTGACGGCCGGATGTTAGAGACTGGCCTAAATCGAGGCAATTCCTGCGCCTGCTTGCCGAAACTGTGGCAGGGCTATGCAAGCAGGGCGGCGGGCCGCTCCTTGAGTTTGGCGGCCGGTGCGGATGAGAGATCCGCGACCTCTGAGGCCAAGACCAAAGAGCCAGGGGACAGGCATAAATGGCCGATATGACAATCGCCTATTCTCCATCACACGGGCTCGGCGAAGAGCAGAGCATTTGGTTCAAGCTCACCCCGCTGCTCAACCAGGAGAACCCCATGCAGGTTCTCATGGCGCTTAGCGACAAATATGGCGGCGTGGTCCCCATCAATCTCAAGAACCAGCGCATCGTGCTGCTCTCAGAGCCCGCGCATGCCCAGCGCGTGCTCGTCGATAACGCCGACAACTACACGAAATATTTCGATGGTCTTCGCCCGATCTTCGGCAAGAGCATGATCACCGTCGACGGCGCGCTGTGGCAGAAGATCAGGGCGCCGCAGCAACCTGCGTTCCACCCGCAAATGTTCGAGGCCTATTTCCCCTATCTCATGTCTGCCATCGACTCGAAGATGGGGCGCTGGGCGAAATTCGCTTCTACAGGCGAGACCATCGAGATGGTAGAGGAGACTTGGACGCTCGCTGCCGAGATGGTGTGCAAGGCGCTGTTCGACCGCGAGATGCCCTTCAACCCACATTTCGTGTTCGGCCAGGTCAAGACCTACACCAATGTCGTGAACCACAAGTCGCTACGTCTCAAGAACGTGCGCGGCGAGCTAGTCGAGGTCATGAGCGAAGACGCCGCCAAGGCGATGGAAGTATGGGGCTCGATCCCCGAGATGGTGACCGGCGCGGGCATTCTTGAGCATCGCGAGAAGACCCTGCTCAGGATGCTCGAGGATGCCGAGGCCGATCCCAACTTCCCCGAGTTCGACCGCCAGCAGGTGATCGACGAGATGAAGCAATATTTGTGGGCGGGCACCGAGACGACCGCGCTCACGCTTGCCTGGTCGCTCTATCTCCTGTCGCAACATCCCGAGGCGCTCGAGCGCATCAGGGCCGAGGCGAGAACCGTGTGCGGCGAGCGCGACCCGGAATGGAACGAGGTGCAGCAACTCTCCTACACCCGCATGGTGATCCAGGAGACGATGCGGCTGTTCCCGCCGATCTGGGCGCTGATCCGTATTGCCACCGGCGATGACGAAATCGAGGGGCATCAGGTTAAGGCTGGCGACAAGATCGTCATCCTCGCCTACGTCCTGCATCACAGCCCGAAATATTGGGACGAGCCGGAGAAGTTCGATCCGGAGCGTTTTGCGCCGGAGCGTGCCAAGAAGCGTCAGAAATACACTTATCTGCCTTTTGCCGCCGGCAAGCGCGCCTGCATCGGCGGCGCACTGTCGCAGATCGAGAACACGCTAGCACTCGTGCAACTGCTACGCCGCTTCACGCCCGATTATGTGGGGCCGAAGCCCGCGAAGATTCACGCGACCGTGACGCTCTGCCCCAAAGGCGGCCTCCCGTTCCGCATCCGCGAGCTGAGTTAGCAGTCTCGCCACTCGCGCCAACCTTAGACATTCATCCCTACTCGGCGGTGTCGCAACGCCCTACGCGCAAATCCTTCAACCTGAGGATCTGCTGCAGTGATGCGCGGTTCAAACGCGGGCG
>DATFVO010000002.1:0-4521 GCA_035260265.1 Methyloceanibacter sp. | reverse complement strand
GTGGGCCAGACGACCGCCGCTGGCCTCGGCCAGACCACGGTCATTGGCGTCGGTGGCGATCCGGTGCACGGCACGAGCTTCGTCGATGCGCTTGCGCTGTTTCTCGAGGACGACGCGACCGAGGCCATCATCATGATCGGCGAGATCGGCGGCAGCGCCGAGGAGGAGGCCGCAGCCTTTCTTTCGGACGCCAGCAGCAACAAGCCAGTGGTCGGATTTGTCGCAGGTTCGAGCGCCCCACCCGGCCGGCGCATGGGCCACGCAGGCGCTGTCATCTCAGGCGGCAAGGGCGACGCGAAGCACAAAATTGAGGCAATGCGAGACGCAGGGATTGTGGTGGCAAACTCTCCCGCAGCCCTTGGAACGACCCTTGCACGGGTATTACATGGAAGCTGAGGCGGGCGCCTAAAGCTCGCCTTTTTTGCCCTTCACGCCGGTGGCCCCAAGACCGGCAGGTGACCGAATGACAAGACATGAAATGAACGACGTATTTGCCCGCACGTCGTTCCTGCAAGGCGCCAACGCCAGCTACCTCGCCGAGCTTTACACCGAGTACCAGGAGAACCCCTCGTCGCTGGATCCCGAGTGGCGCGAGTTTTTTGCGAGCCTCGACGATGATGCACATAGCGTGTTCGCTGAGGCGCGCGGACCATCATGGGCGCCCACGAACGGCCGAGCCGTTCCGCTGCCGGCACTGCCCTTAGGCGCGATCAGTGAGCAACAGGCGATCGCTGCCGCCCGCGACTCTTTGGGTCTGCGCATGCTCATCCGGGCCTATCGCACACGCGGCCACCTCGCTGCCAAGCTCGATCCACTCGAGCTCCTCGCCCGCCGCGAGCACCAGGAGCTCAAGCCCAAGACCTACGGCTTCACCAAGTCCGACTACGACCGGCCGATCTATATCGGCGGCGCGCTCGGGATGGAATTCGCTACGCTGCGCCAGGTGCTCGGCATCCTGAAGCGCACCTATTGCGGCTCCATCGGTGCCGAGTACATGCACATCTCGGACCCTGAGCAGAGGGCTTGGATCGAGGAGCGCATCGAAGGCCAGGGCATCAGTTTCACTCAGCGCGGCAAGCAGGCGATCTTGAAGAAGCTCATCGAGGCCGAGACCTTCGAGCGCTTCCTCAACATGAAATATACCGGCACAAAGCGTTTCGGGTTGGACGGCGGCGAGTCGATGGTGCCGGCGCTCGAGCAGATCATCAAGCGTGGTGGTCAGCTTGACCTCACTGAGATCGTGATCGGCATGCCCCATCGCGGACGTCTCAATGTTCTTGCCAATGTTATGAGCAAGCCGTACCGGGCGATCTTCAACGAGTTCAAGGGTGGCTCGGCCTATCCCGATGAGGTCGAGGGTTCGGGCGACGTGAAATACCACTTGGGCACCTCATCGGATCGCGAATTTGATGACAACCGCGTGCATCTGTCGCTCACCGCCAACCCGTCGCATCTTGAAATCGTCGATCCCGTCGTGCTCGGTAAGGTGAGGGCGAAGCAGGATCAGCGCAAAGACGAACAGCGTAAGGAAGTTCTGCCGCTCCTGCTGCATGGCGACGCGGCCTTCGCCGGACAAGGTGTGGTCGCCGAATGTTTGAGCCTGTCGGGCTTGCGCGGCCATCGCACCGGCGGCTCAATACATTTCATCGTCAACAATCAAATCGGGTTCACCACAGCGCCACGCTTCGCCCGATCCTCGCCCTACCCGTCCGACGTCGCCAAGATGATCGATGCGCCGATCTTCCACGTGAACGGGGACGACCCCGAGGCCGTGGTCTATGTCGCCAAAATTGCCACCGAGTTCCGCCAGATCTTTAGCAAGCCTGTCGTCATCGACATGTTCTGCTATCGCCGCCATGGCCACAACGAGGCGGACGAGCCGGCCTTCACCCAGCCCTTGATGTATCAGCGCATCGCCGAGCATCCGAGCGTGGTGGAGGTCTATTCAAAGCGTCTGGTCGAAGAGGGTCTGTTCAGCCGCACCGAGATCGACCGCATGCAGGCGGAGTTCCGTGCCCATCTCGAAGAGGAATTCGCCGCGAGCGACTCCTATCGGCCAAACCAGGCCGACTGGCTCGACGGCAAATGGTCTGGTATCGGCCATGCCGAGGAAGGCGCCCGCCGCGGTGTGACCGGTGTAGATCTCAATTTTCTGACCGAGGTCGGCCGCAAGATGACGACCATCCCGAAGAACTTTCATCCCCATAAGACGGTGGCACGCATCATCGCCAGCCGCCGGAGGATGATTGAGGATGGCCGAGGCATTGATTGGGCGACGGCGGAGTCGCTCGCCTTCGGCGCGCTCCTCGTCGAGGGCTATACCGTGCGGCTATCGGGACAAGATTCGGAGCGCGGTACTTTTTCCCAGCGGCACGCCGTGTTGATGGATCAGTTGAACGAGAAGAAATACACGCCGCTCAAGCACATCTCCAAAGACCAGGCACGATTCGAGGTGATCAACTCCATGCTGTCCGAGGAGGCGGTGCTCGGCTTCGAATATGGTTACAGCCTCGCCGAGCCGAACGCACTCGTCATGTGGGAGGCGCAGTTCGGCGACTTCGCCAACGGCGCGCAGGTTATCATCGATCAGTTCATCTCCTCCGGCGAGCGGAAGTGGCTGCGCATGTCGGGCCTCGTGCTGCTGTTGCCGCACGGCTATGAGGGCCAGGGCCCTGAGCACTCATCGGCGCGGCTCGAGCGCTATCTCCAGCTCTGCGCCGAGGACAATTGGCAGATTGCGAATTGCACCACGCCAGCCAACTATTTCCATGTCCTGCGCCGGCAGCTCCACCGCCAGTTCCGCAAGCCTCTGGTGCTGATGACGCCGAAGTCGCTGCTCCGTCACAAGCGGGTGGTATCGAGCCTCGCGCAGCTCGGACGTGGCACGACCTTCCACCGCCTTCTGTGGGACGATGCGCAGTTCCTGCTGGACCAGCCGATCAAGCTCGTTCCTGACCCCGAGATCAGGCGGGTGGTACTCTGCTCCGGCAAGGTCTACTACGATCTCTACGAGGAGCGCGAGAAGCGCGGGATCAACGATATCTACTTGCTCAGGCTCGAGCAGCTTTATCCGTTCCCGGCCCGCGCGCTGATCCAGGAGCTTGCGCGCTTCAAGGATGCCGAGATGATCTGGTGCCAGGAGGAGTCGAGGAACATGGGCGCTTGGAGCTTCATTGAGCCCAATCTCTCCTGGGTGCTCGAGCATATCGAAGCAAAACATAAGCGGCCGCGCTATGTAGGCCGGCCCTCATCGGCAGCGACCGCGACCGGGCTCATGAGCAAGCATGTGAGCGAACTTAAGGCTTTCCTCGACGAGGCATTAGGCTAGGCCAGACAAGTACGCCATGGCGACAGAGATCCGGGTGCCGAATCTGGGAGAATCAATCGTCGAGGCGACGGTCGGCCAATGGTTCAAGCAGACCGGGGACGCGGTGTCGGCGGCAGAGCCTTTGGTTGAGCTCGAAACAGATAAGGTGACGGTCGAAGTGCCCGCCCCTGCCGCAGGTGTGCTCTCTGAGATCGTCGTCAAACAAGGAGAGACAGTTGCCGTCGGTGCTCTGCTCGGCGCCATCAGCGATGGCGAAGGCAAGGCAAAGGTGGCCAAGTCCAAGTCGGAAGCCCCTGCGCTAGTCGGCCTCGCAGCCGTTGAAGCCTCCGCTGTTGCCGAGGAGCCTGCCGTGCCTAAGGCTGCTGCGGCCGAGCCGAAGGAGCTAGAGCGCGAGCCGGTGCGCCGCGAGGAGGTGAGCGGCGACGAGATGCCACCGACCCCGGCGGCGCGTAAGCTGATTGTCGAAGCCGGTCTTAAGCCGAGCGAGGTTAAGGGCTCAGGACGTCGCGGCCAGATCCTCAAGAATGACGTCGCGAAGGCGGCTGAAGAGCTGCTCGCGCGGGAACCGAAGCCCAAGGCGCCACCTGCCCCGCGCCCGCCAGTGCCCCAGGACGATGCATCGCGCGAGGAGCGGGTGCGCATGACGCGGCTCCGCCAGACCATCGCCAAGCGCCTCAAGGAGGCGCAAGACGTCGCCGCCATGCTCACCACGTTCAATGACGTGGACATGAACGCAGTGATGCAGCTTCGGAAAGAGTATCGCGAGGCCTTCGAGAAAAGGCATGGCGTGAAGCTCGGGCTAATGGGCTTCTTCGTCAAAGCCTGCGTGCAGGCGCTGAAAGACATCCCCACGGTGAACGCCGAGATCGATGGCGAGGACATCGTCTATAAGAACTACTACCACATCGGCGTTGCCGTCGGCACCGAGCGCGGCCTCGTGGTACCAGTGCTGCGCGACGCCGACCGCATGAGCCTCGCTGAGATCGAAACGGCGATCGCCGATTTCGGCGCCCGGGCACGAACCGGCAAGCTCAGCCTTGAGGAGATGCAGAGCGGCACCTTCACCATCTCCAATGGCGGCATCTACGGCTCGCTGCTCTCGACCCCGATCCTGAATGCCCCGCAATCAGGCATCCTCGGCATGCACCGCATCGAGGAACGCGCCGTGGTGCGGGACGGGCAGATCGTAGCGA
>DATFVO010000001.1:0-5587 GCA_035260265.1 Methyloceanibacter sp. | reverse complement strand
CGTCAATTCCAAACTGAACAGCGGCAGGCCTAGTCATTCATGACTGTGGGTCCTAGTCAAATTTGACTAAGGGGGGAGACCCACTTGTCTTCCGAAATAGTAGTGGGAGGTTAGTAAGCAGGTGGTGCGGTACGAAGCAGTACGAGCAGGGCCTAGTCAGGTTTGACTGGGGGCCCAGCTATTCTTTCAGATCGCTGGCTGGAGTGAATTGGCTACCTAATCCGCTATCTAATTCGGCCATTGAAGCGGAAGCAATAGGCTAAGCTATTGGCAGATCTGGTGGAGCCAGGCGGGATCGAACCGCCGACCTCGTGAATGCCATTCACGCGCTCTCCCAACTGAGCTATGGCCCCTTATGATCAGAAACTGGAAATTAGAAGGCCAGAAACCAGAATGGCGCGAGCCGGATTTCCGGCATCTCATCACTTAGGCGCGCGCCCTCCGACGATCAAGAAAAATGCGCGACGAGAAAGCCCGCAGGAAGCCTTCCTGGCTTCTGGGGTTCTGGCTTCTAATCAGCCTTCCTCGTTCTTGTCTCCGCCAACGATGCCTGACATATCGGCCTCGCCCTCCTCTTCTTCTTCCAAGAAGGCGTTCTCGTCATCTCCTGCGGGAATCTCGGCCGCCTCCTCCCCGAGGTCGCCGATCTCCTCGTCCTCCTCGGCGGGAACATCGCTGGCCCCCTCTTCGGCTTCTTCGAGACTGATGATCTCGGGTCCTTCGAGCACGGGCGCCTCGGCCTCCGGCTCTTCGACCTTCCTCGTTTCGACAGGCTGAGCGCGTTCGCCGCGGCGCGTGGGCGGCGGCGTCACTTGATACACGGATTGGCATACGGGACAGACGATCGGCGTACGATTCAAGTCGTAAAACCGCGCCCCACAGCTCGGGCAAACGCGCTTGGTTCCCCGTGCGGGTTTCGACATTGACATTCCTCGATGTTGGTCTTGTGTTGCGCTCCCCATTGCCACGCCTCACCTGTGCTGTCAAAAGCTATCGAGCGCCCGAAAAATGAAAACCGGACCCTATGAAACAGCCTTTGAGAGCCGTCCCTTCCGCACGCCTTTTCGGCCGGACGGGAGTGCCGGGCGACAAGTCGATTTCCCATCGCGCGCTGATCCTCGGCGCGCTTGCCACCGGTGTGACCCGCATCAGCGGACTGCTTGAAGCCGCCGATGTCATGGCCACGGCGAATGCGGTGGCGGCGCTTGGCGCCGAAGTTACCAAGTCTAACGGCGCCGTTGAAGTGAAGGGCCAAGGCGTAGGCGGCTTGCACGCGCCGTCGGCTCCTCTCGACTTCGGCAATTCGGGGACAGGCACGAGGCTCATGTTTGGCGCGGTCGCTGGCCACGACATCGAGGCCGAATTCACCGGCGACGCTTCGCTGTGCCGTCGGCCGATGGGACGGGTGCTGGCGCCGCTGACCACCATGGGACTGCAAACGGTGGGCGAGCGCGCGACCCTGCCGCTTGTCGTGCGCGGCACGCGCGACCTGCTTCCCATCTCATACGACCTGCCTGTGCCCTCAGCGCAGGTGAAGTCGGCCATCCTTATTGCCGGTATGCATGCACCGGGCCGCACCACCATCCGCGAATCTCTGCCGACGCGCGACCATACCGAGCGAATGCTAGGGTTTTTCGGCGCCGAGCTTACCGCCGAGGAGCACGACGACGGTGCACGCACGGTAATCATCTGCGGCGACGCCGAGTTGCAGGGAGCCGAAATTGCCGTGCCTGGAGATCCGAGCTCGGCTGCGTTCCTGATTGCTGCCGCACTGATCTGTCCCGGCTCTGAGATTGTGGTCGAAGGCGTGCTCACGAATCCGACGCGCTCAGGCTTCATCGAGACTTTGCGCGAGATGGGCGCAGACATCGAAGAGCTCGATCGTCGCCTCGAAGGCGGGGAGCCGGTTAGCGACATCAGGGTGAGGGCAGGCGCGCTCAAGGGGGTCAACGTGCCGCCAGAACGCGCGCCGTCGATGATCGATGAATATCCGGTGCTTGCCTGCCTCGCTGGCTTCGCCGAGGGCGAGACCCGCGTGGAGGGGCTGTCGGAACTCAAGGTGAAGGAAAGCGATCGGCTGGCGGCCACTGCCGCTGGCCTTGCGGCATGCGGTGTGGAGGCGCGAGTCGAGCGCGATGATCTGATCGTCGTGGGTCGTGGAGAGGTCAAAGGCGGCGGCCTTGTCGCGACCCACATGGATCACCGCATCGCCATGGCATTCCTCACGCTTGGCCTCGGCGCACGCGAGGCAGTCACGGTCGACGATGCGAGCATGATCGCGACGAGCTTCCCCAACTTTGCGAAACTGATGACAAAGCTCGGGGCAGAGTTCAGATGAGCGGCTATCTATGATCATCGCCATTGACGGACCTGCCGCCTCGGGCAAAGGCACGCTCGGGAAGCGCATTGCAGCGCATTATGGCCTCGCCCATCTCGACACCGGGAAGCTCTACCGCGCGGTCGCGCGGGACACTTTGGCGCTGGGGGCACGACCATCCGATGCATGCGCGGCGCTCGAAGCGGCCAAGGCGCTCGATCCCAACACTTTAGACGACCCAGCGCTGATCGACGGCAAGCTCGGCAAAGCGGCCTCTATCGTTGCAAGTCAACCAGAGGTGCGGAAGGCGTTGCTTGACTATCAGCGCGCCTTCGCGGGACGAAAGCCTGGCGCCGTGCTGGACGGCCGCGATATCGGCACGGTGATCTGCCCAGATGCCGACGTGAAATTGTTCGTGACGGCTAGCCCGGAAGAGCGCGCGCGTCGCCGCTATTGCGAGCTGAAACGCGCGGGCATTCCCGTCTCTGAAACCGAAGTGCTCGCCGACATCAAGCACCGCGACGAACGCGACAAAGGCCGCGCCGCAGCGCCGCTCAAACGCGCGGAAGACGCAGTCTTGCTCGACACCACGAATTTGGATATAGACGCCGCGTTCAAGGCAGCTATCGATCTAATCGATGCTGCGATGGGCCATGCCGGGCAGGCCGTTTGAGGCCGTGCCCATGTTGCATTGGCGCACCATTTTTCGATGTTTTCCGCGGGCAAACGAGCGGAGGACGGTAGCCGGGAACGGGCAGCCGCCACCTGTTCCGCGACCCTTGCTCGTCCCGGAAAACGAAGGAGAAGCTAGGAGTGAAGTTTATGACGGGACGGCGAGTAGGAGCCTAGATGACTGAGCCGCAAGCAAGCGTGAGCCATCCGAGCCGCGACGAGTTCGCAGCACTTCTTGAGGAATCGCTCACGGGAACCGCGCTGCAGGAAGGTAGCGTCGTCAAGGGCACCATCGTCGGGATCGAGAAAGACGTCGCCGTGATCGACGTCGGGCTGAAAACCGAAGGCCGCGTACCCCTCAAAGAATTCGGCATGTCTGGCCGCGCGCCCGACCTTCACGTCGGCGACGAGGTCGACGTCTATCTCGAGCGCGTCGAGAACGCCGCCGGCGAAGCGGTGCTGTCGCGCGAGAAGGCTCGCCGCGAGGAGAGCTGGACCAGGCTCGAAGAGAAATACAAGGCCGGCGAGCGCGTCGAAGGCGTGATCTTCAACCGTGTGAAGGGCGGCTTCACCGTCGATCTCGACGGCGCCGTGGCGTTCCTCCCTGGAAGCCAGGTCGACATTCGTCCGATCCGCGATGTCGGTCCGCTGATGAACCGGCCGCAGCCCTTCCAGATCCTGAAAATGGATCGCCGCCGCGGTAACATCGTCGTCTCTCGCCGTTCGGTGCTCGAAGAGACGCGCGCCGAGAAGCGGAGCGAGATCGTAGCCCGGCTCGAAGAGGGTCAGATCATCGACGGCGTGGTGAAGAACATCACCGACTATGGCGCCTTCATCGACCTCGGCGGCATCGACGGGCTTCTGCATGTCACCGACATGGCATGGAGACGCGTCAACCATCCGTCCGAGATCGTGAATGTTGGCGACACGGTGAAAGTGCAGATCATCCGCATCAACCCCGAGACCCAGCGAATCAGCCTTGGCATCAAGCAGCTCGAAGCCGACCCATGGGAAGGCATCGCCGCCAAATACCCCGTCGGCTCCAGATTCAAGGGCACGGTCACCAATATCACCGACTACGGCGCCTTCGTCGAGCTCGAGCCAGGTGTGGAGGGCTTGATCCACGTCTCGGAGATGAGCTGGACCAAGAAGAACATCCATCCCGGCAAAATCATCTCGACGAGCCAGGAGGTCGAGGTGCAGGTGCTAGAGGTCGATCCCGACAAGCGCCGCATCTCGCTTGGCCTCAAACAGACTCAGGAGAATCCGTGGGTCGCGTTTGCCGCGAACCATCCTCCGGGCTCAGTCATCGAAGGCCAGATCCGCAATATCACCGAGTTCGGCCTGTTCATCGGGCTGGATGGCGGGATCGATGGCATGGTGCACCTGTCGGATCTCGACTGGACCAAGCCCGGCGAAGAGGCGCTCAAGGACTACAAGAAGGGCGACACCGCCAAAGCCGTGGTGCTCGAGGCGGACTCCGAGAAGGAGCGCATCAGCCTCGGAATCAAGCAGTTGACCGCTGACCCATTCGCAGCAGGCGCACCTTCGGCCAAGCTGAAGAAGGGCATGCGGGTCACCTGCGAGGTGATCGCCGTCAAGGACAACGGGATCGAGGCGAAGCTCCTCGACCACGACCTCACCACCTTCATCAGGCGGTCCGATCTTTCGCGCGACCGCTCGGAGCAGCGGCCTGACCGCTTCGGCGTCGGCGAGAAGTTCGATGCCGTGGTGACCCAAGTCGATTCAAAGGCACGCAAGGTCGGCGTGTCGATCAAGGCGCTCGAGATCGCCGAGGAGAAAGAGGCGGTCGCCCAGTATGGCTCGACGGACTCCGGCGCTTCGCTTGGAGACATCCTTGGCGCCGCGCTCAACAAAGCCAAGGGCGAGGAAGGCGAGGAGGGCGCCAAGCCCAAACGCAAGCGCGCTGCCAAAGACGCCGCCGAGCGGGACGCGTCGACTGACGAATGAGCGAGGCGGCCGGCTGCCAGTGAGGCAGCTCCGGAGGCTTAAGTCCGCGAGCGAAGGTCAATGGTTCTCGACGCCGAAACCGTGGTCGAACGCCGCCGCCTCAAGCGGCGGCTGACCGCCTGGCGCATCCTGGCCGTCGTTCTCGGGCTGCTCTTTGTGGGAGCGCTCTTGCTTGGCGACAAGAACTTCGCGAGCTCGGCCGGCTTCCTGCCGCATATCGCCCGCGTTTCGGTGTCTGGCGTCATCACCAACGACCGCAAGATGAATGAGCTGTTCGACAAGATCGGCAAGTCGGACCAGGTCAAGGCGGTGATCCTCGAGATCAACAGTCCCGGCGGCACCACGACCGGAGGTGAGGCGATGTATGACTCGATCCGGCAGCTTGCCAAGAAGAAGCCGGTGGTGGCCGTGTGCGGGACGCTCGCAACCTCGGCCGCCTATATCGTGGCGCTCGCCACCGACCGCATCTTCGTCTACGGCAACACCATCACCGGCTCGGTCGGCGTCATCTTCCAATGGGCCGACGTCTCAGAGCTCATGCGCACGCTCGGGGTCAAGGTCGAGGAGGTGAAAAGCGGGCCGTTGAAGGCCGTTCCCAATCCCTTCGAGCCGACCGACGAGAAGGGC